>JAUMBJ010000178.1:0-13217 GCA_032115755.1 Saprospiraceae bacterium | reverse complement strand
CAGCATCGGAGCTACAGTAAATGACGATATCAATGTGGATATCAAAGGGGATATGCCAAGTACATGCACAAGTCCCTACTTGATTGTGGTTACCAATACCAATATTGACGATAAAAAAGAGCGTTATGCGGGCTACGGCCCTATACATGTGGATCTAGGTGTTCCATGAGAAGAAATTCTGACAACAGACCTCGAAAGTAGAGGTAAATATCGTGTGGAATCCGGCACTTCATTATCTGCACCTGTTTTAGCAGGAGCGATCTCCTTGATGTATGCCCTACCCTGCGATCCATTTTTCCAGCTAGCAAAAAGCAATCCCTCTACAGCAGCAGCTTCTTTGGTGGATATTTTTCTGCAATCTGGAGACCAAAATGCTTCTCTCAAAGGTATCACCACTACTGGCAAGCGGCTCAACATGCTAAACGCTATCAGTACACTAAGACTGAGTTTTGACAACTGCATCAACCTACCCTCTCCAAGAGGTAGTCTGGCTATTAAGAATATCAAATATATATCCAGCGGCAATACGTTTTTGATAGATTACCTAACTCCTGACGAAACTCCGGTAACTTTTATGCTATCTGACGCACTCGGGAGGCTTGTGAAATCAGAAATGGTCACACCTCCTATTTTTGGAGATAAGACGTACGCTTTTTCTATCAATAGTGCATTTGATAACACACTTGAAATACCAGTACATGGTATATTTTATTTTTCCCTTGTTAAGGGTAATGAAGTCGTTTCCAAAAGTTTGTTTATCACGCCATAAGTAAATACTATGAACATTGAAGACTTGGCGCATCTCCGAAAAGAGTATTCGTTGCATGAACTGGACGAGCAAATGGTTGCACCTAATCCTATTGACCAGTTTAAAAGTTGGTTTGAAGAAGCACTACAGGCCGAAGTTAATGAGCCAAATGCTTTTACCTTAAGTACCACAGGAAAATCTGGATGGCCTTCTGGAAGAATAGTTTTACTCAAAGAGATAATACATAATAACTTCATTTTTTACTCCAATTACCAAAGTGATAAAGCATTGGAAATGGAAGAAAACCCAAAGATAGCCATGACTTTCCTTTGGCACGAATTACAAAGACAAGTAAGAATAAAAGGAAGTGTATCGAAAAATGATCGATCTAGGGCATTACATTATTTTCAATCACGGCCGTTTGAGAGTCAACTTGGCGCGTGGGCTTCACCTCAAAGCCAAATTATAGCAAATCGTGCTTCTTTAGAAGACCAAATGGCAGAAATGCGCAAGCAATTTGAAGATCTGGATAAACTCCCTTTACCTGATCACTGGGGAGGCTATCAGATTGTACCGATTGAATTTGAATTTTGGCAGGGAAGACGAAGCAGACTGCATGATCGGATAAGATATGTCCTTACAGAATCAGGATGGATAATTCAAAGAATTGCCCCATAAAAACAACTACACTCGCATTTACAATTAATATTTTACCTCTTTAAAAATATTAAAATTGCAAACCTTAACGGCAAAAATTCGATATTTAAAAACTTTTTTTTATATATGATTAAAACATTTATAAATAATATTAAAAAAAAAAAGGAATTTATTTGTTAAATGGAGGTTTGTTAAATAATTTTGTGTGATAATATATAGTTAAATCCTATAATTTCATATTATTATGAGCCGGTTATTCAAAAACATTTTATTAGCTGCCATAACCATTTTGGTGGTAGCCTCTTGTAGGAAGGATATTCCTGATTCCGATACTTCAAAAAATTTGGGACCTGAGGCTAGCACTTATGACTCCAAAATAGTTATTGATTACAATAATTTATATTTGGAATTGGATAGGATGGCTGCGAATTTCAGACCATGTCCAACTGCAAGAACGTTTGGTTACCTTAATTTAGCTTGTTATGAATCTGTAGTGCACGGAATGCCTGGCTACAGGTCATTGGCACCTTCCTTTGGACTTGATTTGCCAAAACCTTTTCCGGGAAATGAATATCACTGGCCTACGGCATTTAATGCAGCACAAGGATATTTGCTTAAAAGATTTTTTCCTTTTGTAAATGAAAATCAAAAAAATGATATTGTTGCATTAGAAAAAAGATATGAGGATTTGTACCAGGATCAAGTTTCAACCGAAGTTTTTGAGCGATCTAAATTATTTGGTATCACTATCGCTACAAAAATCTGGGAATGGTCAACAACGGATAAAGTTGGTCACGATGCCTACCTTGATCCGTTTAGAGGCTACAATTGGGTAAATAACTTTAAAAAAGATGGAGACTGGCGACCTACTAATGTTGGTGTACAAAATGGCATATTCTCCTATTTTGGAGGAGCCCGGACATTTGCTGTAAAAGAAGATATGAAAGTTTGCCGACCTCCACTTCCAATGAGTGACGATCCAACATCTGAAATCTATGCGCAAGCTCTCGAAGTTGTTAATGCACAAAAAAATCCAAATGCTGGCTGGATAGGTGTATTTTGGAGTGATGATTTACATGAATTGACATTTAGTCCCCCTGTAAGGTTTGTTGCTATTGCAAATCAGGTATATCAATTAGAAAAAGCAAATTTTGAAAAAGCAGTTGTCACTAATGCCAAATTAGGTATCAGCACCAATGATGTAGCAGTATGTGTATGGAATTCAAAATACCATTACAATATTGAACGTCCCGCAACCTATATAAATAGAGTTATTGATCCTAATTTTAAAACTATATTAGACAATCCCTTAAATGGCGTTAAAAGTATAACTCCTCCTTTTCCGGCATATCCTTCAGGGCATTCTACCTTTGGTGCAGCTGCAGCAGAAGTACTTTCGGAAGAATTTGGCTTTGCTTATTCCATGACAGACAGATGCCACGAGACAAGAACAAATTTCGATGGTAGGCCGCGCTCATTTAACTCATTCCATGAAATGGCTTTGGAAAATGCACTATCTCGAATATATTTAGGCGTACATTTTAGAATGGATAGTGAAGAAGGCGTTAGATATGGACAAGAAATAGGAAGAAGGGTGAATAGATTGCCCTGGAAAGGTTAAACAAGAATTATAAAATAAAAAAGGGGGAATTATCCCCCTTTTTTTATTTAACTACCTTTTTAAAATATTCATATGTTCTCTCCAGACCTTCTTTCCGGTCAACACGCGGTTGCCATTGTAGTAATTCCTTAGCTTTTGTAATATCTGGTCTTCGCTGCTTTGGATCATCAACAGGAAGAGGCTTATATATAATATGTGCCTGCGGATTGCCTACTAAATCAAGAATTTCTCGGGCAAATTGCATAATCGTAATTTCAGAAGGGTTGCCTAAGTTTACAGGAAGGTGATAATCACTTAATAGCAACCTGTATATCCCTTCCACAAGATCATCAACATAGCAAAAGGATCTTGTCTGTCCGCCATCTCCAAAAACGGTAAGCCCCTCCCCTTTGATTGCCTGCGCAAAAAATGCAGGCAGTACCCTTCCATCTTCCACCCTCATGCGAGGTCCATAGGTGTTGAAAATACGCACAATCCTTGTCTCAAGTCCATGATAGGTGTGATAAGCCATCGTGATGGCCTCCTGAAAACGCTTGGCTTCATCATAAACGCCTCTAGGGCCGATGGGATTTACATTACCCCAATAGTCTTCATGCTGTGGATGCACCAGGGGGTCGCCATAAACTTCTGAAGTGGAGGCAATCAGTATTCTTGCCTTTTTGGATTTAGCCAATCCTAAAAGGTTGTGTGTGCCCAATGAACCAACCTTAAGGGTTTGTATAGGCATTTTTAAATAATCGATAGGGCTCGCAGGAGATGCAAAATGAAGGATATAATCCAGATTCCCGGGTACATGTACAAATTTGGAAACATCATGATGATAAAACTCGAAATTTTTATCTGGAAATAGATGAGCAATATTATTAAGATCTCCTGTGATAAGATTATCCATACCAATAACATGGTAGCCTTCCCTCAACATACGTTCACTGAGGTGGGATCCAATAAAACCAGCGGCTCCGGTAATAAGCACTCTTTTTTTAATCATGATCTCTTTTAATTTAGTACAAAGGTAACAAATTCAAATGCTATTATTCAGGTAAAAACTGATCAGTACCTAAAACGCCTAGTCAGGAAATTCCTGAAAGGCTGCCTTCCCCTCATAGAAGTCACGCGCTTCAAAAAATTGCATTGGTATAATTTCCTTACCATATCGATCGAGGTAACCATAACCTACAAGCCCTGATATTCTAATCCTACCCTCTTTGGCATCCCATGCCAATGGAAGTTCATTTTTTATAACAACCTGGCCCAAAGTATCGATATATCCCCATGCGCCCTTCAAATCCATACAACCTGCCAAACCATCACTGAATCTTGTAAAAGAACTACATTTGATGTTTCCTTGAGGTATTACAGCCTGATCATCTATTTTTATCAAGGAATATCTTTTATCCTGATGCCTGCAAAACCATAGGTTTGAACCCGCATATTGTAGTTGTGTGCAAGTCGTTTCAATTTGTTTTCCCGATGCTAGTAAAATGAAAACCTTACCTTGATCGCGAACAGATGTATAACCATCCTTAAGTTCAGCGCCCGCTTCAAAGGGACCCGCCACAGCTTTACCAGAAACATGCCGATAATAGACATCATTTTCTTCAGAATACCTGAAAATTCCTTCAGTAGGCAGGAATATTTGTCCCTCAACCTTAAACATTAAGCGCATATCGCTTATGCGCAAAAGACTGCTAAAACCATCTATTTCTGTAGTTATAAGATAATTTTCATCTGCCTTTAATTGCAAATATTGAGGATTCAATCGGATTTCTCCCCTATTGTCCATAAGGCCGAAAAATTCATTATCTTGAACAACACAATATTTTCCTTTAAAAGGCATACAATCGGTATATGGACAATCTAATACTTTTCTATTACTTGTATCAATAAAATACTTTTTTCCTTCAAAGGTCGTGGCAAGTGCCAGATTATCCTTAAAATCTGTAAGGGCTGCATAATGAGGAGGAATGACCATTGTACCTTTATGGTTAATTGCACCCCACTTTCCGTGTATATTTACTACAGCAATTCCGTGCGTAAAAGGTCTAACTTCATCAAATTGAGGTTGAATTGCCACATTGCCTAAAGTATCTATGAAGCCCCAAAAAGCCATAGGTTTAGTATATTCTTCAGGAATATTTTTCAAATCAATATTTTCAGGCGAAGGTTCAATTTTTCCATCATCTTTGCAACTTATAGATAAAACTGTGCAAAAACAACACATCAAAATGAACCATTTAATTTTATATAACTTGTATTTTAATAAGTTTTGCATATGAATACTGTGATCATGCGAATATACTTCGTTTGTTTATTTATTCCATCTATTTTAAATGCACAAAATATATGGAAAAGATATATACCCGAAGATGGATCATTTGAAGTACTTGCCCCTGGAAATATGGATACTGGCCAAAAGCACATATTAAGTGATTTTGGAAAAACAAGCGTAAAAACTTATTTATATAAAGGAGATAATGATGTGCCTGATATCATTTATCTTATCAATTGTTTCAATTATCCTGAAGGCACCTTGAACAGCGATAGTTTAGCTCTTACAGATTCAATATTTTATGAGAGTATCGCAGAAATAAAGAAGTCGTTGGGTGGCGATTTAGTATATATGGCTGATCAGAGTGAATACAATCTTCTGAGCAAAATATATAAAATCAACTACAATACAGGAAAATCCACATTGAAAGGAAAAATGTACATTTCGGGACAATGTTTTTTTTCTGTCCAAGTCTTTTCATCTTTTGAAAAAAGTCAATATGAAGAAATTGACAGATTTATAAAATCCTTTAAAATTTTACGCCCCTAGTGGGTTTGACTATACAGATAGTAAAAAACTTTGCCTGCGGTACGACAAAAATTTAACTATTCTTAAATTTAGCATATATTACCATTGAGAAAATGCAGCATTGAAGATATCCTCTGTGAGTTGCTCAAAAATATCACGAATAAGGGATTCTTGCGCAGATTGAAAATCCAGACTACTATCAAAAGTTTTGAAAAAACGGAATGATCTATTTTTCCATCCTGCTTTTTCATTGTCGCGATGTGTATATTCTATATCAACTGCAATTTCAAGTTTATTTAAAGCCACGGTATTACCTTCTCGAATGGCTTCGGAAGTAACATAAAAACCGGAAACTCTACCTCCGAAAATAATATCAGGATTAGTTTCATTAAGTTTAAGCCGTGATTCGTTTCTGATTTTATTTCTGAGCGCTTCACCAAAGCGTTGATTAAGATCACCCGGAGCCTGAGCGGCAGTCAATTGAAAGTCCTCTACAAAAAAGGTATTCACTTCCGGTGGAATTGAAATTCCTTTAAAGCTATAACATCCGCTAAATCCAAGAAGCATGATAAAGAATGTTACAAGCTTTAAAGCAAATGATTTATCAAACATATTGGGCGAATTATCCGAAGTAAAAATAACATTTTTTAATCAAAATTGATGTAACTATTGCTTATTATTATTACCTTTGCACCCGCTATTAAAGGTTCCGTAGCTCAGCTGGATAGAGCAACTGCCTTCTAAGCAGTAGGTCTCTGGTTCGAATCCAGACGGAATCACAAAAAAGCAGCTTTATTCAAAGCTGCTTTTTTTATATGCTTTTATCTCAATTCAAACCTTATTTTAGCAACAAAAATCTTTGAAAATCTAAGGCAACAAAGATAAACTAATCAGAATTAACAAGTCTTTTAAAACGACTTCGCATTAAGCTACTACCCCATTTATACTCAATTACTCATATAAAATTTGGATTATAACTATATATTCTATCTTTTATCAATATATTCGTCAAGTTTTTCAAAACAAATCATTACCAATTCCATGTTTTTGAGGGGGGGCGTCTTCTATTTACTTCTTTTACTTACAACCAATGTTCTACTTGGACAGTGCAACCAGATATATAACTGGACGGTTTGGCAGAACTTCACAGCAACATCCGCCTCAGGTACTATCAATAATAATGGCCAGAATATTGGGGTAACCATGTCGGCCAATTACAATTTCAATTCGACTCCAGGAATTTATAACTATGGTGCTTTCAATGGCTTTCCTGGCAATATGGCCCCAAACGCCACCGTTCCGCGAACTACCTGGGCTGCGGGTACAGGTGGTGAAACTACGATGTGTTTTTCTGAACCAGTAACCAATCCTGTATTACTCATTGCGTCCCTTGGTAATTCAGGCAACCATGTGACGCTTCAATTTTCGCTTCCATATGCTGTAGTCTTTGATGGTGGTGGCATGAATTACATTAATAATACAACGCTTTATGGTTACGAAGGCTATGCCGTCATTGTATTTCCAGGTACATTTACCTGTGTCACTATATACTCCTCTACCCCTGAATATTATACAAATATTACCTGGGGATTGAATCCGCCACTTTTTCCTGTAGAGATAGTTGGGGATAGTATTGCATGTGATAGTGTTGTACTTACTGCCCAGGGAGGAAACAACTACAATTGGAGTGGAGGTACCAACCCTAATCAGGCCACCAACACATTCCTGGAAACAGGCCATTATTTTTTAACCGTAACGGACAACAATGGATGTATCGTTCAGACATCAGTTCAGGTAGTTGTTGGCCAACCCACTTCGGATTCTTTGGACGTAGAAATTTGCGAAGGAGAATTTTTCAGCTTCGAGGGAGAAAATATTTCTAGTCCCGGTACATATATCAAAAAACTTGTCAATAGTCAAATGTGCGACAGCACTATTGTTTTGAGCCTGGTTGTCCATAAGAATTACGAATTATATATAGACACTTTTCTTTGCAACGGTTCAATAATCGAGTTTAATGGAGACATTTGGGAACCTGGAAAAACATATACCTATTATTTAAAAACCAGGGTTGGTTGCGATAGCATCATGCATTTTAACGTGTTAGCCTTGAACAGCTATTATAAAGCCCATGATACGATTATATGTGAAGGTAATGGTATCTACCTGGGCGACGAGTGGATCAATCAAGCTGGTACATTTATAAAAGCATTGCAAACATTAGAGGGCTGTGACAGTATTATTCAATATAATGTTCAATTAAAAGCGTGTAATTGCTGTATTCGTTATGATTCCTCCGAAATAAAAGAATCACTCATAAATACCTTTTATCCGGTGGCATATAACTATACAGCAACTAAAGGAAGTCAGGAAATAAGGTTGGATGCTGTACCTGAAAAAGATATATATGGTTTAAGTTATGGAAATATCCCCATAAGAAAGGGAGATTTATTGTTAGTGATTCAAATGCAAGGAGCCACTTTTGATACACAAAACAATGCTTCATATGGTTCAGGAAAAGATACCGAGGGAACAGACAATCTGGGTGGAACCGGCTATCTTGACTTGAAAAATGCGGGTAAATTTGAATATGTATTTGCTTTGAATGACGTGCCACTCACTGGAGGTATATTAAAACTAGCTTCTGAATGTCTCGAAGCAGGTTTAAAAGAAACATATTACAACAGTGGAGAAAATGATTCAGAAATCATTCAAAGATTTCAAGTCATTAGAGTCCCACAATATAAAAGTTTGCAACTTCAAAAGAATATTATTTCGACTGCCTGGAATGGACGAATTGGCGGTGTCATTGCCTTAAATGTTTTGGACACCTTGGATTTAAATAACTGGCAAATAGACGCATCTTATAATGGTTTCAGAGGAGGCTTTGTCCCATTTAAACCTTCCAATAATAGTGTATATGTTCATGCTACTGACAACCCAAACCTATCAGGAGGCAAAGGAGAAGGAATTTGCGGTACTCCAAGATACGTATGGAATGGAATAAACCCTGTTGACCTTGGTAGCACATGGATTGGTTATCAAAATGGTAATTATGGAAAAGGGGCACCGGGTAATGCCGGTGGTGGAGGTAACAATCATAATGCCGGTGGTGGAGGTGGTGGTCTGGGAGGTTATGGCGGTCTTGGTGGAAATGCATGGGCGGGTGCTGGAAGTAATCTACGGACTGGTGGAAGGCCGGGAAGCAAAATACCTGGAGACAAGGAAAGATTATTTCTTGGCGGAGGCGGAGGTGGTGGCGATGTTAATAATACCCCAAATGGAAATAAGGGTGGAGTTGGAGGAGGAATTATCCTATTAAACGCGAAATATATTCATGGTAAAGGAAACATCCTAGCAAATGGTAGTCCTGGTGAAAGCGGTATCGGTGATGGTGCTGGTGGGGGTGGTAGTGGAGGAACTATTGTTCTGGATATTAATTATGTACCTGAAAATGCTCAAATCACCATAAAATCAAATGGAGGAAATGGTGGAAATACCATAAATGGATTTAATGATCATCATGGCCCTGGTGGTGGCGGAAGCGGAGGTATTATCATGCTCCGTAAAACATATCCCAACATTGCGACGGAAGTATCTCCAGGCGAGTCAGGTAAATCCATGGGCAATGGATCAACTAATGGCGCAACTAAAGGCGAAAAAGGAGAAATTCTAGGCTTTTCCGCTTCAAAAACATTCCAATATTTACCTAAGCCAGAAGCAGTCTTCCTTTCCGCTGATAATTGTACTGAGACAACTATTCAAATTGAAAACACTTCATATATAAACGAAGCCTTTCAGTCCAAAATTATCAAGTATGAGTGGGATTTTGGTGACGGCAGGAAAAGTCAGGAAATAAATCCTTTGATTCAGTATTCTAATCCAGGTAAATACAAAATAAATCTTATTGTAACTTCAAATTACGATTGCAGAGATACATTTTCCAGATTTATTACCATTTCTGCTCCATTTAAAGATACTATTGAAGCAGAGGTGTGTGAGCCTTATCTCTGGAATGGACAATTATATACTGTCCCTGGAATATACGCTTTTCAAGGCATCAGTTCTACAGGATGTGATTCTATGGTTACATTAATATTAAGTTTTGTTCAACCTGATACCACACGTTTTAAAATCGAGACTTGTGATAATTACTCCTGGAATAATCTTACGTTAAAAGAAAGTGGACAATACCAATTTAAAGGGAAAAAATTAAATGGCTGTGATTCGATTTTTGTGCTGGATTTAAAAATATTAGAATCCACCAGTTCCTATCAAAAGGTCAATAGCTGTTCAGATTATACTTGGAATGGCATCACTTACACCCAAACCGGAATTTATACTTTCAAAACCACCAATCATGTAGGATGCGATTCCATAGCTACCCTGGACCTAACTATCCTGTCTCCTTCCAATTCTTTTTTAGCAATCACCAGCTGTGAAAAATTCCTTTGGAATACTACGGAATATACCCAATCCGGAATTTATACTTTCAAAACCACCAATCACTTAGGGTGTGATTCTGTGGCCACCCTAGCGCTCACAATAAACTATCCTTCCTTTTCCCAGACCATGGTTGAAAGTTGTGATTCCTTTTCGTGGAACGGCACCAATTACACTCAGACCGGCACCTATAATTTTCTGACCAGCAATACACGAGGTTGTGATTCACTCGCTACACTATTTCTGACCATTAAAAAGTCTACAACTTCGTTGCAATACATGAATTCATGTGACGTTTATCTTTGGAATGGCACTGAATACAAACAATCTGGAACTTACTTGTATCAAACTACAAATGCGCAAGGATGCGATTCTATTGCAACGCTGCTTCTGACCATTCATCCTTCTAAAACAACTCAAATTTACGAAGTAGCTTGCACCTCTTTCTTTTGGAAGGACAATACCTATACAAGTTCCGGTATTTACAGGTATCTGGAACAGACAGTTTATGGCTGCGATTCAATGTTGATATTAAATCTTACTATCCACACGGCTGACTCCATTACTCATATCGAAGAAGCTTGTGACGAGTTTTATTGGCACATCAATAAAACCTTGTATAAGCAATCTGGCGTATATGCAGATTCTTTCCAAAATATTTTCGGATGCGATTCCGTTCACCAACTATTTTTGACTATAAATCCATCTTATCATTTAATAGATTCGGTTGTCGCCATTGATGAATACCTATGGTTAAAAAATGGAAAATCCTATGACGCTTCTGCAATAGATTCCATCATAAGCGCCTCTCAATTTGGATGTGATTCTATTTGGACCCTGAAACTGAATTTAAAATATTCTAAAAAAGTATTCATTCCCAACATTATCAACTCAAATGCTCCCGGAACCAACAAATACTTTACTGTTTATGGCAATCAATCTTTATCGATAATTGAAGCATTGAAGGTATATGACCGTTGGGGCAACCTTATTTATGATGGCAAAAATATACCTCCCGGTATACCGGAAACAGGATGGAACGGCAGTTTTTCTGGAATACCGGTAGCGGAAGGTGTTTATATTTATATCGCTACTATACGGTTTACCGATAATACTAGGGAAATATTTTCTGGAGATGTGACGGTGATCAGGTAATTACAACTACCAGATTATCGGAATAAAATACCAGCAAACCAAGGAAATTAATATTACAGCCATGATATTCAAAATCAAGCCCGCTTTAACCATATCTACCAATCTGAGATGATTGCCCGCAAAAACAATAGCATTTGGCGGTGTTCCCATGGGCAACATACCAGAGCAACTCGCTGCCATAGTCATAGGTATGCCAAGCATTAGCGGATGCATTCCAACCTGATCAGCAATACTGGTTACCAGTGGCGCAAAAACAATGACTTGAGCTACATTACTCATGACCTCACTTAGAAATACAGATATTATTGTCACTACCACCATTAAAACAAATGGATGAAAAGGAGATTCCGTCATCCAAGCACTTAGATTATGCAGTATGCCGCTTTTCTCTAACCCATTTGCAAGGCTAATTCCTCCGCCGAATAGCAGTAGTGTCCCCCATGACATTTTACTTGTATCTGACCAATCCAGTAAAAACTTCGATGGTTTAGCTAATGCTGCTTCCTTGGCCTCCCCAGAAGGTATTATAAAAAGCAATATCGCTCCAAAAACTGCAATAATAGTATCATCGAGTTTTACCCAGGGTTGTATATCATTTATTAGTGTTCGAAAAATCCATAAGCCTGAAGTCATTATAAACACTATCAAAACGCGCTTTTCAGAAACAGATATGGTCCCCAGCTTTTCTTTTTCTTCCTTGAAGTAAACTGCAGATGCCAAATTTGAACCAATAGCATTTGGAAACAACCATTTTACCATCACCAAATAAATAAAGAAAATAAGAATAATTGCCACAGGAAATCCGATTAACATCCAATGCGCAAAATCAATATCCTGGTTATATTTATCTTGGTAGTAACTCAGAAATGCTACATTTGGCGGGGTGCCAATCGGTGTGGCAATTCCTCCCAAATTTGCGGCATATGCAATGGCTAGCATTATAGCCACTCCAAAATTTTTATAGTTAGCATTTTCTTGTTTGTTTTTCATTACCATCTGCAAAACTGAAAGTGCTATGGGATACATCATCATAGTTGTCGCCGTATTGCTTAACCACATGCTTAAAAGTCCCGTTGCCAGCATAAATCCCAGAATAATCTTGTTCCCACTGGTTCCCGTTTTTGAAATAATCCACAAGGCCATACGCTGATGCATGTGCCATTTTTCTATAGCCAAACTGAGTAAAAACCCACCCAGAAATAAAAAAATCACAGGATTTGCATATGCTTTTGCCGTGTCCTCCATATTCATTATACCTGAAAGTGGAAAAACAACTAACGGAATTAAGGAAACGACAGGCATTGGCAACATCTCCGAAACCCAAAGAATGACCATCAACATAGCAACAGTTACTACTTTCAAGGCAGCCCATTCCAAATTCATAGGATTTGTAAAGAAAAACAACATTAAAAGACCACATACTGTCGCCAATGACCACAAGGAACCTAAACTGCGCTGCTCATCCATATCTTATTGTTTTTTATGACTAAGCATATTTCTGTATACATTTATCAATGTTCTTTATTTTTCCAAATATCAACAATAGATCATTGGGGGCAAAAACATAGGAAGGCGTGAGTACACCCTGAACCCTATTGTCTGTTGATATAGAACCCAAGAAATTGGACTTTTCCTCTCTACGGATAGCGGTAATAATAGTAATATTATCACCAATCATGGTAGTGACTTGCTCATATGTCAATCCAACGAACTGACTGGGAATCAGAATTTCAAGTATTTCAAAATCACCAGGCAAATCCATACTTTTAACTGCCCCTTCTATCATAATTCTATTG
>JAUMBJ010000177.1:0-3618 GCA_032115755.1 Saprospiraceae bacterium | reverse complement strand
ATAGAAAATATTTTTCCATACAACTACATTTGCATCGAAGGCAATATTGGAGCAGGTAAAACTACATTTTGTAAAATGCTGGGACAGGAGTTCAATTGCAATTTAATATTAGAGCAATTTGACGACAATCCTTTTCTTCCATTATTCTACCAGGAACCCGACAGATTCGCGTTTACAGTGGAACTATTTTTTATGACAGAACGTTATAAACAGATGCAGGCAAGTTTGCTAAATCAAAATCTATTTTCAGGTTTTACAGTAGCAGATTATGCTTTTGTCAAAACATTATTGTTTGCCAGACAAAACCTTGTAGAGGAAGAATTTCGGCTTTTTCAAAAACTATATCAGGTTTTTGATAATCACTTTCCAAAACCTGAAATTCTAGTTTATTTTCACCGTAACGTAGATGTGCTGCAGCAAAACATAAAGAAAAGAGGACGTATTTACGAAACTGATATTACCGATCTTTATCTTGAAAAGGTTCAGAACTCTTATTTTGAATACTTTAGAAATATACTTTCCTACCCTATTTTGATTATAGATGTAAATACCCTTGATTTTGAAAATAAACCGCAACATTACGAAAACGTTAAATATCTGATTACTAAAAAATATCAGCCTGGTGTCCATCGAATTAGTTTGGTAATGTAATGTCGTATTCATCTGTTATTTTTATCATTTAATACGTTTTTTGCTTGCCTTTAGCCAAATATGTAGATTCATTGTGAGTTATACTTTAATTTTACAGGTAATTAAAAATCTATTAATAATAGCATATAACAAATTAAACAAATTGTGATGATTGTTTTCCATGCGAATAAGGAGTTTGGCATCTCCATAAATTAGAGTAAAGATGTCAATTCCATATGGTGGTAAAATCTCATCACTTTTAACATGATAAATTAAAATTAAACGTATGAAATCTTTTACAGCCTCATTATTAGGATCATGCCTTGGAGTTATAGTTTCCTTCGCACTTTTTTTTGTGATCATCATTATTATTGCAGTATCAGGAAGTGAGTCTTCAGGACCTTCATTAGGAAAAAACACTATACTTCACCTCAACTTGGATGATTTCATCCCGGAACAGACTGACAATGCCGTTCAGGAACTCTCTTTAATGGAAGAATTGCCCGACAATATTGGTCTTGCAAGAGTTTGTGAGCTCATAGAACATGCAGGTAAAGACTCTAAAATCGAGGGCATTATTCTTGAAAACTCCAATGTCAGTATAGGCCAAGCCAGCCTGCTTTCGCTAATTGAAAGTTTAGAGAAATTTAAAGAAAGTAAAAAATTTATCTATAGTTATGCAGACAGCCATAGTCAGTCTTCTTATATGCTATGCACTGTTGCTGATTCCATGTATTTGAACCCATACGGAAGTATTGACATCAGAGGATTTGGAACCATGATTCCATTTGTCAAAAATATGCTGGATAAAATTGGTGTAAAGATGAATGTTTTCTATGCCGGAGATTTCAAAAGCGCGACAGAACCTTTCAGACTTACAGAAATGAGTGAGGCTAATAAACTTCAAACACGAGAGTTTTTACGTGATATGAGGGCAATTTTTGTAGATATTGTCTCAAAAAACAGATCTGTCTCTCCAGAAAAATTAGATACCATCATCGCAAATTTTGAAGGTAGAACTGCAAATAAAGCATTAAAACACGGTTTGGTTGACGTACTTGCATACAAAGAGGAATTTTATGATGCCATGAAAAACAAAACCAAAACAGAAATCGATAAGAAGCTAAAAACTATTTCTTTATCAGATTATCATTTAATTACAAGTGTTGACAAACCTGAATCAGATGATAAAATCGCCGTTATTTATCTGGAAGGTGAAATCGGTTATGGCACAGACGAACCAGGTACAATTAGTGACAAAAGGTATGCTGAAACACTGGAGAAAATAAAAAATGATAAAAATATAAAAGCTGTTGTTCTAAGGATAAATTCTCCAGGAGGAAGTGCCTTCAGCTCTGAAATTATTTGGAAAGGCATTGAAGATATTAAGGCTTCAGGCAAAAAGGTTGTCGCTTCGTTTGGAGATGTAGCTGCCTCAGGGGGTTACTATATTGCAGCTGGTGCCAATAAGATTTTTGCACAACCAAATACACTCACGGGTTCTATCGGCGTATTTAGTATATTGCCGGACGCCACAGCTTTAGCAAATGAAAAATTAGGTATAAATTTTGACTCCGTAAAAACAGATCCGCTGGCCATAGGATTTACACCTTTTATGAATCTTTCAGCAAGAGAAATGGAGGTATTGCAGGAATCGACACTCGAAATATATGATTTGTTCTTGACAAGAGTAAGTAAGGGCAGAAAGCTAAGTATGGACAGCACCAAGGTAATTGCACAAGGGAGAGTATGGACAGGAAGAAAAGCTAAAGAAATTGGACTGGTAGACGAATTGGGCGATCTTGAAAAAGCAATTGCAGCTGCTGCTCAGCTCGCCAAAATTGAAAAATATGAAGTAGATGAATATCCGAAATTAAAACCGGACTTCCTGACAGAGATTATTAAAGGGATACAAAGAAATCAACAAATGGGTATCTATGGACTTCTTAAAACTCCTGAAGAGAAAAAATTATACGAGCAGATCCGACAGATGAGGGCAATCCTCAATCCAAAGCAAATACAAGCGAGACTACCTTATATGATAGATTTCAATGGATAATCAATAAAAATCAGTTAAAAAAGAGGAATAAATGTTCCTCTTTTTTTTTGTCTAAAATTTTATGACCTTACGTACTTCATAGGTGCTGTCCTCAAATATTATTTTGAGAAAATATAAACCAGGAGGTAATACATTAAGATTTGTTAAAATGATATCTGAACTATCATTTGGATTAAGCTCCTCATATGATGCATTTCCGAAAATATCTACTATCTGAATACTTTCGATTATTATATTTTTTTCGCATGTAATGGATAAAGACGCTTCAAAAGGTACTGGTCCAATTTTACATGATGTCGTCACAAAATTGTTTGTGCTTGAATTACATGGAGCTTTGAAAAAGAAAATTTCACTTTTCAATAGTGTTAATCCAGAGCAGCGACTTAAAAATTGAATTTCATAATCTGCACAATTATCAAGGCTATCCAATATTATCGGACTTAAAACCATAGATAAGGTATCCCATAAAACGACTCCAGATTTGCGAATAAGTAAATCAATTTTATCCAATGCTGCACCATACTTAAAGGCCAATGCAACGCTTTTTCGACCAATGCTGTCAACTTTGACACTATCCGGCGAATTACAATTTTCAGAAAAAATTTCAATACAATAATCTTCTACCTCTCCAAATTCAAACTGCGGATCATTGCAGGGTCCATTTAACTGCTGGAAACCCATTAGAATACGCATGCTACTCAAACCAAGCGTAGCATTTGCAGGAACTATAAATTGTCCTTGTTGTATTCCATCTGAGGGAGATTTTAAGTCCAATATCTTTTCCGATGATTCATATACTCCGTTTTGATTCCAATCAGCAAAAGCCAGATAGTGTTCAGCAAATGCTCCAGATGAAAACCCCGGAAAAATGTCAAGTTCGTACATTTCACCCCTCACAAATTGACCTATCTGTGTGCCGCGATAATCTC
>JAUMBJ010000176.1:10280-15851 GCA_032115755.1 Saprospiraceae bacterium | reverse complement strand
CATTCAGCCTTCAATTTTCTAGACTTCCAATACAAAGTCTGCAATGCGATTGATTTTTTTAAAGATTCTTCGAGATTGAAAATGGCTTCATCATACTCTTCTCTAATCATGTGAATTTTTGCTTTACCATAATAAGCAGTCGGAATATTTGGATCAATATTGATACATTTATTATAATCTCTGATCGCATCATGGTAGTTTTTCATTAGAAAATTAACTTTGGCTCTGCGCTCATATGCCTGGGCATGACGGTCAAATTTTTCAATAGCCTGACTTAATGCCTGTATGGCTTCTTCTTCTTTACCTTTGATTTTAACAAGCTTTCTACCTTTGACAAAAGATTGAACTGCTCCTTTATCGCTATCTGGTTCTAGCGTCTCAAATGCAACGACTTCTCCTTCTCTTATCAACCAAGCTCTAACTGATCCTGCCACAGCAAATTGAGCGCAATAGCCCAGCAGGGAGGAAGTTACCCTAAAAGCCTTTTCTGTAATGTGGTGTACATATCGGGGAATTTCAAGGGCATATTCTTCTTCTTTGAAAATATCTTCAAATTTAAATAGAACATCAGTTTTATAATAAGTCTCTGTTCTTTGTAAGAACATTTTAGTTACTTTTTCATAACTCTTTTGATTGCCAAATTCCAATCGCCCTTGTATTATCGTCTTAAGTAACATGCTCTACCCCGTTATCTATAGATGTATAGAAAAAACTGTTCCAAAATGGCTGTTTTCCATAAAAAAATAAAAAAATATTTTGTTAGACCTTATCAAACACTTAATCTGTGTAAAATCTGACCAGCGTAAAATTAGTTACATGCTCATAAAATATAGATAAATAAAATCTGAATAGTATGATTTTATGCCATGCACGCTCTGGCTAAGGTGATTGATAACTTTGCTAGTTTTGTAAATTATAAATGATTAAAATATAAAGCGTGTTCTACGTAAAAAAGTTCCCTGGATTGGTCAATAAAAAAAATTGTACTTTTACAAATAGAAAAAGAAGATTAAATATCTAGTTATATGAGTATTAAAACTGAGGCCATTAAGCTTTTTGCCGCTCATACAAGAAGAAGCATTGATCGTTGGCGAAAAACGGCAGCAGAAGATCAGTTTCATATTATGAATCAATTAGTATCAAAAGCCAAATATACTCGATTTGGTCAAGATCATGATTTTTCATCTATCAGGACATATGAAGATTTTAAAAATCAAGTTCCGATTCGCGATTATGAGGCCATTAGGCCATATATCAACTATATTCTCGATGGTGAAAAGAATATATTATGGCCCGGGAGACCCCGATATTTTGCAAAAACTTCAGGCACTACCAGTGGGATAAAATATATTCCACTTACAGACGATAGTATGCCAAATCATATTGTAACAGCTCGAAATGCCATGATGAACTACATTGATCTTGCAAAAAGGGCTGATATTTTTAAAGGGAAGGTAATTTTTTTATCAGGTTCACCCGAACTTGAAATTAAATCAGGTATACCGACAGGAAGGCTTTCAGGTATTGTGCATCATGAAATTCCATCCTGGGTTAAAGTAAATCAATTACCATCTTATTCTACAAACACTGTAGAGGACTGGGAGGAAAAACTTGAAAAAATAGTTGAAGAGACTTTGCATCAAGATATGCGCTTAATTAGTGGTATTCCACCCTGGGTACAAATGTATTATGAACGTATTTTGGAGAAGACTGGCAAGAATAATATCAGGGAGGTTTTTCCAAATTTCAGCCTTTTTATGTATGGTGGTGTAAATTTTCAGCCTTACAGAGCCACCTTGGAGCATTTAACAGGAGGGCCGGTTGATAGTATTGAAACGTTTCCGGCTTCAGAAGGATTTATCGCATTTCAGGATTGTCTTGATTCTAATGGTTTGTTACTCAATACTAGATCAGGGATATTTTTTGAATTCGTTCCTGTGGAAGAGATAGGAACCAAAAATCCAACAAGATATTGTTTGTCAGAAGTTGAAAAAGGAAGAGACTATGCGTTGATCATTAATAATAATGCTGGTTTATGGGGGTATAGTATTGGCGATTGTGTAAGGTTTGTTTCTGTTGATCCATACCGGTTAATAGTCAGTGGGCGCGTAAGTCATTTCATATCCGCTTTTGGTGAACATGTGATTGGCAAAGAGGTAGAAGAGGCCCTACTACAAACGCTAAGCGGAACATCAATAAAAGTAGTAGAATTTACAGTTGCCCCGCAGGTGATTCCACCGAATGGTGGGCAGCCATATCATGAATGGTTTATTGAATTTGATCAGCAGCCCGATAATCTGGAAAATCTAGAAAATCAGCTAGATGCTCAAATGTGTAAACAAAATATATATTACGAAGACCTTATAAAAGGTAATATTTTAAGAAAAGCTAAAATTACACCTCTTCAGAAGGACGCTTTTCGTAATTATATGAAATCCCTGGGAAAACTTGGTGGTCAGAATAAAGTTCCAAGGTTGGCCAATGACAGGAACATTGCTGATATTTTGGCACAATATCGTTTGGACTAATCAAAGCGGTTTTGAAATTTCAATTTGAAATCTGAGTGCTTCTGGTCTACAGAATTCAGCAAATTTATCTGCCTGTCTCCATACAGCGTAAGGTAAATATTTGAACAAATGGTGCGTTCTTAATTTTAATAGAAACTTATTCATAAACTTATGCATCTCAAACAAGGAACCTTTTGGGAGTATAGGAGGAATATTTTTTTCATGGAATGAATGCAAATGCGCATGCCTTGGAGTCGTTTTATTGCAGTGTATGCATAAGGAGTACTCTATTTTTTCGTTGTAAGGTGTAGTTAAAATCATTTTCCCCCCGGGCTTTAAGGCCTGGTATAGCTGTTGAATGAACAAAGCAGGATCCACTACGTGTTCCATTATTTCTGCTCCAATAACTGCATCAAGCGTATTTGCCCTGAAAGGCAAAGCAAGGCTATCGGCTATCAAACCCAAATGATTGGGATAAATATATTTTTGGACAGCTTTTACTGGATTAACGGAGGAAATGTCCATTGAAATAACCACGTGATTTTTTGGTAATAAGTTTTTTGCAACCCAGCCGTTACCGCAGCCGACATCCAAAATTATTTTTGCGTTTTTTGGAATTTGGAACAATATAGTCTTGTGAAGCATTTCTTGTTCAAAATTGGTAACAGACTCTTCATACGATTTTGAATAATCGAAATATTCCGCATCTTTTTGATAGTGATCATGATACTGAAAATCCTTACATAACTGTCCACTAAAGTCCTTGTTTTGGTGTGGAGTGTTTAACAGTACAGGAATATCATCCTTAAGATTATATTGATGGCCACTCTCGCTTATTAAGATGTCATTTTTTAATTTAAGTTTACTGCCATCCACAGGATCTGCCAATAAATGTATAAATTTTTCCCACATTTTTTGATCTGCTTATAAAATTCAGGTCGCTGTTATTTTGCACTGCGATTACAATTCTTAACAAAGGTAGTTTTGTCGTTCGATAAATTCTAGACAATTCATTATAATAGATATCTTGTTTATACTAAAGGTATTAATTGATTACTTTTGTTTTTTCAATTCCACATAATTTTAGACGCTGAAAATCTTTATGGATAAGTACATTGCAGCTTTTGTTACTTCTTTTTTGGTTACATTCGCTGTAATTCCCGTGATCATATATTTAGCTTTTAAATTTAATCTAGTTGACCATCCAAGTGCTAGAAGTTCGCATAGTAAAAGTACTCCATCGTTGGGAGGAATTGCCATTTTTGCAGGGATTGTCTTTTCCATAGTTTTGTGGACTCCTGAAAATTTATATGCCAATTTAAAGTATTTGCTACTATCCTTATTTATCATCTTTTTGATTGGTGCCAAGGATGATATTGATCCTATGAAGCCTTGGCAAAAGATAATAGGCGAAATTTTTGCATCTGCTGTAGTTGTTCTACTTGCAGAAATAAAGATTACAAGTTTTTACGGAGTTTTTGAGATTGGTTCTATCTCAGAATTTGGAAGTATTATTTTCTCTATATTTATTATCATAGCCATAATCAATGCATTCAACCTGATAGATGGTATTGATGGACTGTCTGGAGGTTTGGGAGCTGTAGCTGCATTATTTTTTAGCACATATTTTTTCCATGTTCAGAAGGAATCCCTGACCATTCTATCCCTATCTCTTTTAGGTGGTATGATAGCATTCTTACATTACAATAAAACGCCATCCAGAATTTTTATGGGAGATACCGGATCACTGATTCAGGGATTTATTTGTGCTGTTTTGAGTATTGAATTTATCCAAATTCAGGAGAACCTTATTGAATCATCCTATTGGAAAGGTATTTCAGGACCTGCAGTTGCAATGGCTGTTCTTGGAGTTCCATTATTTGACATGTTGCGTGTAATTGTTCTTAGAATTTATAAAAATAAGTCTATTTTAAAACCGGACAGAAATCATATTCATCATTTATTAATTGATATGGGCCTAAGCCATACGCTTGCGTCTATTACTCTAATTTCTTTACAAGTTGTTTTGATATCAACAGCATGTTATTTTAAAATGCTGCCGCCAACTCTTCTAATTTTCATTATTTTTGGAATGAACATGACTTTTGTAGGAGTTGTATTTTTAATCGCGTCTGAAAGAAAAAAAAGCAAAATTTAGTAGTTGTAATCTGGCTTTTAATTACAAAATTACATGTTAGTTTTTTGTCGAGATTATTTTATCACTTAACATATAATTTAGCTTTTAGCGTTAAAATATAAATACATAAAATTGACAGGAGTAAAAGCCTCATCTAGATGCAATAAATGATGATTATATTACATATCAAAAATCCCATTTAAACAATATAATCCATTATGCTAGCATGGCAAACAAAAGTAATAATATGAAATCGACATGAGTAAAAAAATCATTTGCATACAAACCACAATGATTATTTTGCTCATCAAAGATTCCATGTAACCTTAAAAAATAATCACACGGAGTGTGATGAATTAAAAAATAAACACATGAATCAGTGGTTTTTCGTTTTTTTAGGAGGGGGTGTTGGTAGTCTCGTAAGATACTGGACAACAAAATTTTTTGAAGATTGCAAGTTATTTGGAGATTTTCCTTTCCCTACATTTGTGGCAAATATGGTAAGTAGTTTTATTGTGGGTCTTCTTTTTGGATATATGTCAAAATCTGATATCGACAACAGTATATGGTTGCTGTTGGCTGTTGGGTTTTGTGGCGGCTTCAGTACATTTTCAACATTTAGTTTTGAATCTTTTAAAATGCTTCAGAATGGACAGTGGGTTCTATTTAGTTCGTATATCCTTTTAAGTATTATCTTTGGAATTATTATGGTTTTTCTGGGATATCAAAGGAGTTTTTAATGTTCAAAATCTAATTTTTATGAATAAACTTTATCCTTTCATTTTACTTATAATAATTTTTTCGCATAGTAAATTATGTGCGCAGAAGCAAGTGTTTACGCCAGAGATGCTTTGGAATGTCAAACGTGTTTCTGGGTTGGGTCTTACTCAAGATGGTAAAAGTGTTATTTATAAAATATCCACGCCC
>JAUMBJ010000176.1:0-10270 GCA_032115755.1 Saprospiraceae bacterium | reverse complement strand
GGATTATAAAACATTAATAAAGGATAAAAATATTTCTCCCGACGGTAAATATGTGTTGTCTCACAAGGATGTTAAACTAAAGAAAATCCACGGCAAAGATTATTATCCAGACATGGATAAATCTTCAGCACACATATATGATGGTCTCGATTACAGACACTGGGATACCTGGACGGAAGGCTTGTTTCAGCATGTCATTTTTAAAGCTACTGCCCCTGGAGCGGATATGTTAACGGATATCATGGAGGGACAGCCTTTTCATTGCCCTCAAAAGCCTTTTGGAGGGGATGAAGATTATACTTGGAGTCCTGATGGAAGGCGTATTGTATATGTAAGTAAAAAGCTGGAAGGCACAGCATATGTCCAAAGCACAAATACTGACCTATACAGCTATGATCTGGCTACTGGTAAAACAGAAAATCTAACGGCAGAAAACAAAGGTTATGATACACACCCTTTGTATAATCAGCAAGGTGATCTAGCTTTTTTAAGCATGAAAACCGATGGATATGAAGCGGATAAGCAAGACTTAATGTTGTTGAGATCTGGGAAAATTATAAATCTTACTGCGAATTGGGATGGTACAGTTCAAAGTTTCCTATGGTCTTCTACAGGCGATATAATTTATTTTAATGCACCTGTTGGAGGTACAATTCAACTTTTTTCTATATCCTTAAACGAAAAATCCATAAATAATTCTCAAGTAAAACAACTCACAGAAGGTGACTTTGATGTTCAATCCTTAATAGGAGAGCATAAAGGTTTGGTTATCATGACCAGAACGAGCATGAATCATGCGGCTGAAATATTTTCATATCATACCAATACCCAAAATTGGGCCCAGTTAACTTTCGTAAATAACGAGCTCTATAAGAGTATATCTAAAAGTAACATTGAGAAGCGGATGGTCACAACATCAGATAATAAGAAAATGGTTAGCTGGGTGGTTTATCCTCCGGATTTTGACAAAAATAAAAAATATCCGGTGCTTTTATACTGTCAGGGAGGGCCACAATCGGCATTAAGTCAATTCTATTCTTTTAGGTGGAATTTTCAGTTGATGGCTTCGCAGGGTTACATAGTGGTAGCGCCAAATAGAAGAGGTATGCCAGGTCATGGTGTAGAATGGAATGCCCAAATCAGCCAGGACTGGGGAGGTCAAAACATTCGTGATTACTTGTCTGCCACAGATGATATTGCCAAGGAATCTTATGTAGACAAAAATAGGATAGCTGCTGTTGGGGCGAGTTATGGCGGATATTCAGTGTTCTATCTTGCTGGAGTCCATGAAGGTAGATTTAAGAGTTTTATTGCACACGATGGTGTGTTTAACACACAAAGTATGTATGGAACAACAGAAGAAATGTTTTTTGTAAATTATGATTTTGGCGGTCCGTACTGGGATGCTAAATTTAAGAAGGCATATCAGGAATTCAATCCTGCAAATAAAGTGCATTTATGGAATACGCCTATTTTAATTATACAAGGTGAAAAGGATTACAGGGTTCCGATAGGCCAAGGATTGGAGGCCTTTACAGCTGCGCAGATAAGAGGTATTAAAAGCAGGTTGTTATATTTACCGGATGAGCATCACTGGGTAATTAAGCCGCAAAACAGTATGGTGTGGCAGAGAGAATTTTTCAGATGGCTAAAGGAAACCTTGTGATTATTATATAAATTACGTCAAGGCCATAAGATCATCTCATGATGGGGAATTCCGTCAAGTAAGTATTCTTCACCAATAGCTGTAAATCCAAAATGCTGATAAAATTCAAGCAAATAGGATTGTGCTTCAATCTGAATTGGTATATCCGGAAACAATTCAAGTGTTTTGGCAATTGCAGTATTTACCATTTGTTTGCCAAGTCCTGTTCCTCTGACGTCAGGAGCTGTAATGATTCGTCCAATTGAGGAAGATTTTTCAAAACTTATACCTGGCGCGAGTATTCGGCAATAGCATTTCAACGCACCTCCATTGTCCATGCCCAACATATGCAGGGCATACTGATCTTTAAAATCTGTATCCAGATAGATACATGCTTGTTCGACTACAAATACTTTATTTCTAAGGTCGAGAATCTTATATAACGCCTGAACTGTAAGCTCTTCAAAGGTTTGAAATAAAAAAAACATTTTTTGGAATTTATCGGATAACAGCAACAGAAAATCTGGCAGAAAATTGGTCTCCATTTTCATGGAAAGCATTAACCAACAGCACATAAATACCAGTTTGGACGGGTTGAATTTGCTCATTTAATCCATCCCATCTTAGGAATCCTTCCATCCCCAGAATTTCATTTCTAACTGGAGTACATACTGGACCTCCGTCACTGTCAAATACAAATACAGTGGCAAGATAACCAGATTTTTCCATTGAATAATTGATTTTAAGCATTTCTAAGTTTTCATCTGAGACTGGTGTAAAGTTATTGGAAGAAAGCCAAAAGGATTTGTTGTATTGTTGATTGGGCGCCTGGAAAACGGAATTGGCATATCCGGGAGTAGCAAATCCAGCAGATTTGGAAGCAGAATGCCAGTTTGTCGAATTGTTTGATGGTCCGAGAGGATTAATTCTTTCAATACTGATTCCTCTTGTATTGAGAAGTAGTGAATGATGCCAAGATTTTTTGTAATAAACAGAATCTATGCATACAATCTTTTCCTTTGAATTTGAAATACCTACAAAGGCGTCGCTGATATTAAAGCTTGGTAATGCCAATTGACAAAACCTTGCTGCTTCCGGAATAGGGTATGTTTCTTTGAGCATAAAGGTGTCTTTGCATATAGCGAGAAATTGTTTTGGCGGAAGGAAAGTTTCTTTTGGAATTATTGTAAAATTTTCACTGGTAATATTGTAGATGTATAGGGAAGAAAGATTAAGATAATTTTCGGTGGTATTATATAACTCAATGAAATCACATTTTTCTTCAAAAGGATCAGAGAGGATTTCATTTATGACAATTTCACCGTTGGCCGGGTTTTTTGCATAGAAAAATGTGATGATTGAATAACCTAAATTCCCTTTTAAATCACTAATGTTATTACATTCCAATGCCTGCACTATAGTGCCATCAAAAGGCTTTTGAAATTTTAATTGAACCTGAAATGGATATTCTTCATTAAATGTAATCGACATAGGATACTCATCAGAATTCATTAGGGTATAATTGAAAATTTCATTTGCCTCTTCTTTATTTAATATTTCAGAAAATATAAGTTGCAGGCTGACACTATCGAGGACATTTACTTTTAATAATTCAGGAGCAATAGTGTCTTTTTCCGGTTTTGATATAATTATATCATCCACAAAAAATGCTTCTAATCTGGAGCTGGAATATTTCATATGGATACAAAATATTCCACTTTCAGGCATATAAGCATTAGGGTCCTGTATTATAATTTCTTCTCTAAAATAATAATTTCCAGAATAGTCTGTTTCCATTTTCCATAATCCATTTTGTTGCATGGTTAGGCGGACCCTAATGTTAACTGGCTCTTTTGCAATACCAGCAATTTTTCCTGCTCCAAGAAAATGGATGATGCCATTATCTAGTTTATATAATTTAATCTGGTCTTGATTGCCATTTTCTCCCAGTTTCAGAAAATAGCCATTTTTTGCCTTCATTGGCAAGTCGTCTGCCCAGAGGTAAATTTTTGTAAAATTATTATCACTGGGGTCAAATGTCATTTTAAGAAAAAATTCAACATATATGCTATCTTTCGGGAGGTCAAATTTTGCATAAATGGAGGATTCGCCGGCTTGACTTGCATGAAGTTGAAGTTTTCCATCTTCATTTATAATAAAATTGTGCACATCACCTTGCCATTTAGGAGATTGCAGGTAGTTTTCACCATTAAAATCCTCATAAAACTGTGCATTTAATGGTGTTATTATCCAAATAGCAAACAAGCAAAATAGAATAATTAGGTTCATTTTTTTCATGAGTAGTTTCTTGAAATTGTATCTTTGCAGCCCGAAGTCATAAAGAGAAGACTTTGGCAAGCTAAAAAAATGTAACTTGTGAGGAGGAATTTTTAAAGTAGTTTTTTTCTCCAAACATTTTTCAAATGTAGTTTAAAAAGCATTACGCATAATTTGACTGGCTATTAATATAAAGTTAAAGTTTTTATTCTGAATCATACCTTATGAAATTAGCTGTTGTTGGCGTTACAGGATTGGTGGGTGGTGTAATACTGGAAGTGCTTGAATCAATCGCTTTTCCTGTTGAAGAGCTCATACCAGTTGCATCGGCAAAGTCTTCAGGAAGGCAGATAGCCTTTCAAGGGCAGTTCCATACAGTTGTTACATTGGAAGAAGCACTACATAGAAGACCTGACATAGCTATATTTTCTGCCGGAGGTAGTGTGTCACTTGAGTGGGCGCCTAAATTTGCAGCGCAGGGTTGTACGGTGGTGGACAATTCTTCTGCATGGAGAATGGATATTGGCAAGAAACTTGTAGTACCTGAAATCAATGGTCATTTGCTGGACCGAAATGATAAGATTATTGCCAATCCAAATTGTTCGACCATACAAATGGTTATGGCCTTAGCGCCATTGCATAGGGAGTACGGATTAAAAAGACTCGTCATTTCTACTTATCAGTCTTTTACAGGTACTGGTGCAAAAGCCGTTAGTCAGTATAACGCTGAAAAGAATAATCATCCATTGCCTAAAGAGGAAATGGTTTATCACTATCCCATTTTTGAGAATTGTATACCACAATGTGATATATTTCTTGAAAATGGTTATACTAAGGAAGAAATGAAACTCGTTCATGAAACAAGGAAAATTCTGAATGATAGTACAATTCAGATTA
Organism: Saprospiraceae bacterium; assembly: GCA_032115755.1. GTDB lineage: Bacteria > Bacteroidota > Bacteroidia > Chitinophagales > Saprospiraceae > OLB9. Next base: position 5,451 of record JAUMBJ010000176.1, on the reverse strand, counting down.
CAGCAACTGCGGTGCGGGTGCCGGTACATGGAGGACATTCAGAATCTGTTAATGCGGAGTTTTATCAACCTGTAAACTTAACCGATGTAAGAGATATTATTGCTCATACGGAGGGAGTTACTTTATTGGATGATCCCGATCATTTTATATACCCTATGCCATTAACGGCTAAAGGTAAAAATGATGTTTTCGTGGGCAGACTTCGAAGAGATGAGTCTGTGGAGAACGGTATCAACCTTTGGATTGTTGCTGATAACCTGCGCAAGGGTGCGGCAACTAATGCGATACAGATTGCAGCATATTTGATTAAAAACGACCTATTGTAGTTACATTTTGTTTACTTTGATGACACTTAATACCGTAAGAAAAAATGAGACGTAAAATTGTACTTTGGGGTGCCAATGAGAAAGATGAGAGAATACTAGTGGCACTTGAATTAATGGAAAAGGAAAACGTAGTAGATATTTATACTTTTCCGGAAGCTATAGCAACAGAATCCTTTTATAAGGATATGACAGATCGCTGGAAGGAAGACAAAGAGGTTGAATTTCCCTCCGGGTTCAAAAAAATTGAACGAAAATTGTCTGTTTCTGATAGTTTATTGCCTGATGACATAAAGGTAGAACGTCCCGATATTATTACACGTGCTCAGGCAGAATGGCATTTTGTAGTACTTTCGTCAAAACTATACGGATTGTATAAGTCAGAACTCGAAGAGTTTAAAGATAAAATTGATGCACTAAAAGCTTATGATAGCAAAATCTGGGAAGAATTGAAGACTTTCTGGACCAAGGTACAGAATCAAATGAATGAAAAAAATCTTTTCAGGGAACATGGAGCGTCATTAAGAGAACGCACCAATCTCCTTTTTGAAAAGATGAAAGATCAAAAGAAAATTCTCGACAAGGAGCTTGAAGTACGATCAAAGGAATTTTTCGATAAGGTGAATGAGGAAATTCTTGAAATAGAAGAGAAAATTGAGAAAGGATTAGGACTACAGCCCCTCTTTGACGACTTACGAAAATTACAGGATAAAGTAAGGTCTATAAAATTTACAAGAGAGCACAGAAATGAGGTAGCCGATAAAATTGACGTAGCTTTTAAAAAAATTAAGGCTAAAAGAAACTCTGGAGAACAATTGGTACAGCAGACCAACAGGCTCGAAAGCCGATACAATGGATTGCTTGCTGCTATTCAGAAAATGGAAAAATCCATACAATTAGACCAGAGAGACTTCGATTTTCAATCTAAGAAAATTGAAGACAGTGACGGCCAATTAGAGTCTCAGCTCCGTCAAGCTAAGATTAGGATGATACAAGAGAGAATATCTTCCAAAAGTGAAAAGCTTGACGATATGTACAAGACTAAATCTGAACTCGAATCTAAGCTTGAAAAAGAGAAAAAAAGGTTTCAAAAGCTGGAGAAACAAGAAAAGGTTGATGAGGCAAAAGAGGCTATTAAAAAGAAAATAGCCAATACAATTAATGAGGCTAGAGAGGAAATGGACAAAATGTCTGATAAGCTGTCAAAGGCAGCAGCAGAAATTGGCAGCAAGAAAAGTGTTAAACAAGTAAAAGATAAGATTCAGGATGGTCTTATTGCAGGTGAACATATTATCGAAGATGTAGTTGATGCGGTTAAAGCCGCAGCTGAAGTTGCAGAAGAAAAGGCTGAAGATCTTTCTCAAAAAGCCAAAACTAAATATGATCAAGCTGCAGATTCGATCAAAAAAACAGCAGATAACATTGAACAAAACGCAGAGGAAATTAAGGAGGCTGCTGAAAATTTTGTTGATAATTTATTAGTTAATATAAAGGCAGCTGCTGAACTAGCTGAAGAAAAAATAGAAGAATTGATTGAATCCTCAGAGAAGAAGAAAACTGAGCGTCAGGAAGACGAAGAAGCGAAATCATAATAGTTTGCGTAAATTAAGTTATAGAGGCTGCATTCTTTTCAGGATTTAATGGCAGAAACAATGAATGTTCAAAAAGTTTCAGGAATAGTTGGGGCAGGAACTATGGGTTCCGGAATTGCACTTACAGCCGCTATCTCGGGAGAAAAGGTTATCATATTTGACAGTCAGGATATTGCGCTTCGTCGCAGTGAAGATATGATTAAATCTACGCTGAAGCAATGGGTGGATAAATCAAAAATAACTGCAGAACAAGCAGAGGAGATATTTAACAATATTCAATTTACTACCGTTCTTTCCGATTTCAGGTCAGCATCATTGGTTATAGAGGCCATTACAGAACAATTACTTATTAAATCAGATCTTTTTAAAAAACTGGAAGATGTTGTTACCCCAGAAACTATTCTGGCAACCAATACGTCTTCCCTCTCAGTTACTGCACTCGCATCGGGACTCAGGTTTCCTGGGAGATTTTTAGGACTTCATTTCTTTAATCCGGCCCATATCATGCCTTTGGTGGAGATTGTAAGCGCTATTCAGACACTATTACCAACTGCCGATGCAGCCCGTAGTAGGGTTGAAACATGGAAAAAAATCTGTGTAAGTGCAAAAGATACGCCAGGATTTATCGTCAATAAAGTTGCTCGACCTTATTACAGCGAAGCGCTGCGCATCTTTGAAGAAAATTTAGCCAATATTCCCACGATTGATTTCGCTATGACCAGTGTCGGTGGGTTTAAAATGGGTCCTTTTCAGCTTATGGATTTTATTGGTCATGATGTTAATTATACGGTAACAGAGACTGTATGGAAATCCTTTTTCTATGATAGTCGCTACAGACCCTCTCTTACTCAGCAGAAGCTCGTTGAGGCAGGATTTTTGGGAAAGAAGTCAGGTAAGGGATTTTATGACAGTCAGATTTCCATCGCTTCATATGAATCACAGATTGATCACAGTCCTGAACTACACGAGATGATTTTCAATAGGATCTTTGCTATGCTGGTCAACGAAGCGGCAGATACAGTATATAGAGCTATATGTACTAAGGATGATCTTGAGTTGGCTGTCACCAAGGGAGTCAACTATCCTAAGGGGTTATTTTCGTGGGGAGAAACATTTGGATATAAAAAAATATTGACCGTTTTGGAATCCTTACAGGAAAGATATCGGGAAGACCGGTACCGCGTCTCTCCACTATTGAGAGATTTAGCAAATGTTTAACATGGTCTTGAAATTATTTCATGGAAATTTTTGTTATTAACAGGTTAACTTTTTTGGTGAAATCATCATATAGGGTTCTTACGCACAATCAGGATATTTTATTAAGAAACTGGAAATCAACGATATCATATTTGAATATACAATCGTCGATATTGAGTGGACATTAAAAAAATCTCTGTAAAGCGTGACATGAATAATAAATGCATGGAATCTACATGAGTAATAAATCATTAACACACCAAACCACAATGATTATTTTGCTCATTAAAGATTTCATTTGACCATAAAAACAAATCGTGCAGAGCCTGATATACCAAAAAAAACAAATGAAATGAGTATGAGTCGATCACACACACCAGGATGATTATTTCTCATGCGAAACGCGAGTTCGATAACACCATAGATACAAATAAAGTTGTCAATTCCATGTGGTTTTAAAAACAAATCACACGGAGTGTGATGAATTAAAAAATAAACACATGAGAACGATTAAACTTATATTACTTGCATTATTGCTATCCTTATTTTTCTGGATTGGATATGAGTTTCCCAAGGATTGGTTTGGAGGCGATGAAGAAACTGAAGAAAATATAAATAATGAAGCTGTTACGCAAAGTACAGACAGCACATCCCGATTACGAAAGGTTGATCCCGTCAAATATTACACTAATGAAGAGGAAGCAACTATAAGCCTCTTTGAGGCATCAGCACCTTCTGTATGCTTTATTACAACGACTACGATGCGTCAGGGATTTTGGGAGCGAAATATTATGGAAATTCCATCTGGTACGGGATCTGGATTTATATGGGATAAACAGGGACATATCATTACAAACTTCCATGTTATTCAGCGCGCTTCAAAAGTTAAAGTTACTTTGTCAGACCGGACTGTATGGGATGCAGAACTTGTGGGATATGAAGATAATAAAGATTTAGCTGTATTAAAAATAAAGGCTCCTGAGGAAAAGCTCAAACCGATTCCGATTGGGAAATCATCGGAGTTGAGGGTAGGGCAGTCGGTATTTGCAATTGGTAACCCCTTTGGTCTTGATCAGACGTTGACAACCGGAGTGATTAGTGCGTTGGGCAGGGAAATTACTTCGCTAACGGGTAGACCGATCAGGGATGTAATTCAAACCGATGCAGCCATAAATCCCGGAAATTCAGGTGGCCCATTGCTGGATAGTTCTGGCCGTCTTATTGGTGTAAATACGATGATCTATAGCCCGTCTGGAGCTTCTGCAGGAATAGGTTTTTCAATTCCAGTAGATGAGGTAAACTGGGTAGTGTCTGACCTTATAAAGTATGGAGAATTGAAGCGTCCAATATTGGGAATTCAGCTTTTGCCACAGCAGTATGCTGAGAACTGGGGTGTTGATGGGGTTATGATATATGGTGTGGAGCCAGGAAGCCCTGCCGACAAAGCTGGATTAAAAGGCATCTCAAGGGATGTATTTGGAGAAATTGCAGCTGGAGATATCATTGTAAAGATCAATGACTTAGACATACGGAACCCTGACGATCTATTTCTTGCGCTTGAAAAATTTTCTCCAGGTGACAAAGTCAAATTAATTTATATCCGCAACGAAAAGAAATCTTCAGTGAGTTTGGTACTTGCTTCTTCTCTGGATTAAAAATGCATTAAGCACCTGCAAGTGCATTGACGCCGACCATTACGGCTTCAGCAGTCTGATTGGCTTTATTAAGTATATTTTTTGCGCTTTTTAAAGCATTTTCTATAAAATCTTTGTCATCAAATCCTTTGCAATTAATACAAACATTTAAATAAGCTCCTTCCACTGCTGTCCTTGCACACAGTATACCCACGCCAGCATCCGTAACAGAATTTGGATTTCCCCGATCTGCCATTTGAGCTATCATTTACATAGATAGCGAGCTTCGCTACAGATTAGCGCCCATTCCCACTGAGGCCGATTAAGAGTCCGTTGCCTTAAGGCTTCATGATGATACGGGAAGTGCGAGATAGGTGGTGGATCATGTACTCAAAGAAGAGCAAGTCCATCCTGTCTCTTTGACCCTTACTTTCATTGTAAAGGGTAAGAATACGCTCTAAGGTTGATCTCATATCTGTCATTGAGATTGACTCCTCATATATGGGATCGTTCTACGGATCAAACTTCACAAAGTTGTTGAACACTATACTCTCAGGATCACCAATCTTTGCCATATCAATAAACGTTGAGTTCTGATCTTCAATACACTTCTGCAAGAACATCTTCTTGTCATCATCACTAATCAATCGATCAGAGAACACTCTCATGCATTCATGTATCCAGAGCCTCTTCAAAGACCCTAGT
>JAUMBJ010000175.1:10268-15393 GCA_032115755.1 Saprospiraceae bacterium | reverse complement strand
TGAATCGCAATTGGATATAAACGTTAAAGCAGTCAGAAGAATTACCAATGCAGCACTCCCATATCTTAAAACTAAAAATCCTGGCAAAATTATAAATATCAGTTCGATTTCGGGTCTTGTCAATATGCCATACAATGGAGCTTATTGTATTTCAAAACACGCTCTTGAAAGTATGACCGAAGTATACCGCAGAGAACTTCTTCCTTTCGGAATTCGGGTAAGTGCTATACAACCTGGCCCGATTAAAACACCAATCTGGAAAAAAAATATGGGGTCGATGAAGGCATTCTATAATTCTGAGTATGGCAACGTTCTTCAAAAGGCGGACAGCATTATAGAAAATACGGAAAAAAATGCGCTGGAAACTTCAGCTGTTTTGAAAACAGTTTGGAAAATTTTTAATGAACGAAATTCTTCGCCATTAAACATAGTGCACAAGAAAAAATGGGGATTTATAGCGTTTTGGAAACTCGTACCTAGAAATATTGCAGATATGTTAATATTTAAAACACTTCAGAAAGGGGATAACTTCAGACCTTTTTAGTCAAAAATCGGTTTTACAATAAATCCACCGCGCTTTAAGAAGGCCAAAATACCTTCATTACCGTAAAGATGAGCAGCTCCTAAAGACACAAAAATTATATTTTCCTGATCAATGGACGCTTCAATTCTATGGGAAATAATTTTATTTCTGTCAAAAAGCAACAACTTTCTAAGTCCTCCGGCTTGTTGTCTTGCCATTTTGTAAAGTTGGTTAATTTCGGCTCTTGCATAAATCTCTTGCATACTAAGAAGTTTACTTCTCCAGGAGGACATATGATCACACATGATTCTAAAACTTTTAACTTGTGTTTGCAAAGGAATATTTTTTAGAATTTCTTTTTGTTCATCTATGCCCTCTATCCCTTTGCAATCTATGCCATTATTTTTAGCATAATGCCACAAATAAGCATCCAATGGAGTTTCATTTTGAACCTGTAATAATATTGTAGACATTATAGATTGTAGATAAAACGGAAGAAAATACCCATAATGGTTAAGATCAATGCTTGTAAACCTCAAAATAATTTCTCTGTATTTCTCATATTTATGTGGTGAAATTAATTGGCGAATATGTCCTCCGTCAGGAAGGCAAAACACACTTTGATCCTGAGCATGTAACCCATCAATATCCGTCTCACTGAAATATACATCAGATAAATTGATATAATTTTTTGCTATTTCAGCATATGAATATGCCTCTGGAGTCCCTAAATGCATGGTTCCAAAAATATACCCTATAATCTTACTAGATTTTCGTGTTTTTATAGACCATAGCAAGGAATTTTGGGAATTCATGTCTTTATTTTTCATTAATGACGCGCAGAATCGCCATTTTGACTAAGTATCATACAATTGCAAACGGTTAAGTTAGTTATTTTTTCAAGCAAATCTTTGATCCCCTCAAAAATCTAAGATGATGATTTATTGCTGGCTGGACAATTATTCGTGTCTTTTTACAAAAATAATGTAAAAAGAATCCAAGTATTTAGTTTTTAAATTTACTGCTCCATTCAATGATTCGGTGCGCTGTATAACATTTTTAACCGGGTTGTATTATTAAAAAAATCAAATCGACATGAGAGATACAAATAAAATTTATTTCTTGCATCAAGGCAAAATCAATTTACAAACTCAATCAGCATATCATATTATCAAATGTTACCCAGTGCCTGATCGAAATCATGCTTAAGATCTTCAATATTTTCAATCCCAACTGAAACTCGTATCAATCCATCCGTAATTCCTTGTTTTTTACGCATTACCGGATCAACATTAAGATGCGAACTTGTAGCAGGATGCAATACCAATGTATCCACATCCCCTAATGTAGGTGCATGTGTTGCCAGTTTTAAATGATCAATTACTTTTGATGCTGCATCCTGTCCTCCACGGACCTCAAAACTCATCATTCCACCAAACTGAATCATTTGTTTTTTGGCTATGTGATGACTGGAATGGCTAGGAAGACCACAGTAATTTACGCAAATTACGGAAGGATGATTTTCCAGGAAAGCAGCCAACTCCAGGGCATTACTGCAATGCCTATCCATTCGGATTGTTAGTGTTTTTAGTCCATTATGTAATAACCATGCATCAAATGGATTACATGTTGCCCCAAGCAACTTAAGGGTCACAAATATTTTGCTCCTCAACGCTTTGTCCCTCCCTATAATCACACCTGAAATAGAGTTTCCGTGACCATTCAGATATTTTGTAGTAGAATGAATAACAAAATCAGCACCTAATTTTAATGGTTGCTGCAAATATGGCGTACAAAAGGTATTATCGACGCAAGAGTACACCTGAAATGTTGACGCCAATTGTGTTAGTCTTGCTATATCAACACAGGCTGAAGTTGGATTGGCCGGAGTTTCGAGATAAAGCATTCTGACAGTTGAATCACTTGCTAAAATACTTTCCAATGCATTTAAATCATTAAGATCCGCAAAAATCGTTTCAATACCATATTGCGATAATACCTTTACAAGCAATTCAGTAGTTCCTCCATACAAATTACCTTGTGTAATTATTTTGTCTCCTGTCTTAAGGATGGACAACATAAGCACAGATATGGCCGACATACCACTACTGGTAAGCAGGGCAAAAGGTTCAAGATCTGTTCCAAAAGCCTCAAGCTGAGCGAGTTTTTGTGCTACGGTATCTATAGTTGGATTACCGTACCTACTATAAACATGGCCTGAACTCTGTCCTGTAAAAATGTCAATACTTTGTTCTACTGATTCCATTTCAAAGGAAGATGTAGCAAATATGGGCAATTGATGAGGCTTAGTGGTTAATAAGGGAGCAATTTCACGAACACATTGGGTAGAGATATGAAGTGATTCTTTTGGCATTATGTCTGATTTTACATCATAAACCATATACTTTGCATAACGTTTACACGAAATCGACATGGGCAACAGATAATAAAGGCTCATCTAAAAATTACTTGTTACTTCTGAAAGATTTTATATGACCATAAAAGCATATCGCGCAGCGTACAATAAACTAAAATTAATGTTTGAAGACTGTAGCAACACTTTTATTTATCTACATTGATAAGTTACAAATTAGGCTTTTTAACTTGTATTCGTAACATACTGATTTCATGATTAGCTATTTCAGCTTGTATTGCCTCAATACAAAGCAATACAACCTTAGTTTTGTATCTTTGCATATAAATTTGACCTCAGGAATTAAATCCATTGTTTTGCCGAATTATGTTCATGACGCTCTTGGCGTTTTGCCAAAATGTAATCATGGCACAGTCAGCTGACGAACATTCGAGGGATAAGGTCCATATTACAGGTATTCATTATAGTTCATTTTGGCCCGAAGGAGATTTTAAAAATCAGTTTAACCAGGTCAGGTCAGGATTAAATGTTGAATATCTGCATCAATTACATTACAGGATTCCTGTTTTTGGAGGATTTCAAATTTCTTACCACCCATTGGCAAGGGTAAATGCTACCCTTGAAAAATATATAGACTTTGCATTGGTAGATGTTGAACACAGCACCTTGAGTCAAATTGCTGGAATCTATGGTAATACCAGATATTATCCTCCATTTCGTTTACCAAGAACAGACTTCTACCTGGAATTTGGTGTTGGTGGAGTTATTCCATATATCACAACCTCTAAAACTATTAAAAATACTGAAAGTGTTGATTTCAGGTATGAAAAGGCCGATATATCTCTAAGCTATTTCTTTTCATCTGGTTTCAATGTTAAATTAAATGATCAATTGTTTTTGGATTTAAAAGCTTCCTATTGTTCAGGCCTATCTGCAATTTATTATTTTCCCTCCAGGCAAAATCAGATTCGTGAAACAACTTTTGATGCATTTAATAAATATTCCGGAATTGTTGAATTCTGGAATATAAATTTAGGCATTAATATACCTTTTTAATTAAATCGATGATGGAAGATCAAAGGGAAAGCTGGGCAGAAGACCTTAATGAGGACCTATATAAATACGAAGAATTATGGATTGATCCAGGCCAGTCCTCCATCCGCATTGATAAATTCTTGTCCGAAAAACTTGAAAAAACCTCCAGAAACAGAATTCAGCAGGCCATTATTGCCGGAAATATAAGTGTTAATGGGCAGACCGTAAAAAGTAACTATAAGGTAAGACCAGGAGATCACATCGCTGTTGTGTTACCTACAAATCCTGATAATGTCCCCAATTTATCTCCTGAAGCCATTCCATTGGAAATCGTATATGAAGACGAAGAGTTGCTTGTTATCAACAAACAACCTGGTCTGGTGGTACATCCTGGAGTTGGTAATAATTCTGGGACGCTGGTAAATGCACTACTTTACCACTTCCAACATCAAAAATTTCCAGTGTTAAAAGGCAATCCTACAGAAAGACCAGGGCTCGTTCATAGAATTGATAAAGATACCAGTGGTCTTATGGTTATTGCCAAATCCGAATATGCCATGACGCATTTGGCAAGACAATTTTATGAACACACCATTGAACGCACCTATTGGGCACTGGTTTGGGGTGATTTTGCTCAGAGTAGCGGCACAATAAATGCGCATATTGGGCGTCATGAAAAAGACAGAATGCAAATGCAGGCCTATCCAGACGGATCTGTTGGAAAAGTAGCCATCACCCATTATGAAGTTTTAGAAAGGATGTATTACGTTACCCTCGTTAAATGTCGTCTGGAAACAGGAAGAACGCACCAAATCAGAGCTCATATGAAATTTATAGGTCATACCCTGTTTAATGATGCAAGGTATGGTGGAGATAAAATACAAAAAGGCACCATACACCAAAAATATAGGTTATTCGTTGACAAGTGTTTCGAATTGCTACCAAGACAAGCATTACATGCAAAGACGCTTGGATTTATACATCCGGTCTCTCAAAAATTTCTACAATTCGATTCTCCCCTGCCGGATGACTTTCGTTTGGCTACAGAAGAATGGCGAAATTATATCGCCCAACGCAACAACAACGTAACATGCAATCGTTCGTACTCATCGCATTGCGCCGCAGCAATGCGCAAACAAACAATGACGGAAAGAGCGATCAGCCACGCGACTGAGACGACAATCAACGCAGGC
>JAUMBJ010000175.1:8578-10258 GCA_032115755.1 Saprospiraceae bacterium | reverse complement strand
AAGCGCACCAAGAAATTCCAGCAAGAATGAATCATCATGAAATCTCTGACTTTGATGTGCAATTGGCACCCATACTGGATTGGTTTTTGGAAAACAACTGGAAACCTGCGGATTTTCAAATGGAAGCATGGAATTCTATCTTAAGAGGTCAAAGCGGGATTGTCAATGCGCCAACGGGTTCCGGTAAAACGTATTCTGTCTTATTGGGCGCTATTGCGCGATTAAAAATGCAGGATCCAACAGGGTTGAAAATTATCTGGATAACACCCATCAGGGCTTTGGCAAGGGAAATACAAATTAGTTGTGAAAGGGCTATAAAACAACTTAAACTTGAATGGACTACGGCAATTAGAACCGGAGATACCCAATCAGGGCAAAAAGCGAAGCAATTAAAACATCCCCCTCAAATATTAATTACAACACCGGAAAGTCTACATGTTTTACTTGCAACAAAAGGATATCCAGCATTTTTTAATGGGGTTCAATTTATAGTCGCAGATGAATGGCATGAACTCTTTGGTTCCAAAAGAGGAGTTCAAACTGAATTGTTTATTTCCAAATTGCTTACTATTTCTCCAAAACTAAGTATCTGGGGAATTTCTGCCACTATTGGAAACCTAATGGAAGCTGCCAATGCACTGTTATTTTCTGTTCCTGAAACAAACCGTATAATTATTAAATCTGCATTAAAAAAGAAAATTGAAGTCATATCGCTTTTGCCAGAAGAAATAGAAAAATTTCCCTGGTCAGGCCATATAGGCCTGAGACTTTCCTCTTCCGTTTATGATGTCATATGCCAGCACCATTCATGTCTAATTTTTACCAATACCCGTGCGCAATGCGAAATATGGTATCATCACTTGATCGATCAGTTTCCTGACCTCGTTGGTGAAATTGCCATGCATCATGGAAGTATAAGCAGAGAACTTCGCGATTGGGTTGAGGATTCGCTGTATGAAGGCCGTCTGCGTGCAGTAGTGTGTACATCAAGCCTTGATCTAGGTGTAGATTTTAGACCGGTTGACAGCATCATTCAGATTGGTAGTCCCAAAGGTGTAGCCAGGTTTTTACAGCGTGCCGGAAGAAGCGGCCACCAACCTGGGGCTACGAGTAAAATATACTTTTTACCCACTCATGCCATTGAATTAATTGAAATTTCTGGTTTACGTAAAGCCATTGATAATACACTTCTGGAAGAAAGAGTCCCTTATATCAGGAGTTTTGATGTTTTGATGCAATACCTTATGACGCTAGCTGTTTCAGAAGGATTTTATGGCAGGCAGACTCTTGAAGAAATTCAGAAAACTTTTGCATTTTCATCGCTCCTAGAATCGGAATATTATCAGATTTTGGAATCACTGGTTTATGGCAGTGATGCACTTGCTGCATATGATGATTTTAAAAAGGTAACAAAGGCTGGAGATTTCTATCAGGTTATAGATAAAAGTATTATACTGAGACATAAATTGAGTATCGGAACCATCGTTTCAGATAGTATGATCCGCATCCAGCTATTGAAAGGGAATCATTTGGGAATGGTGGAAGAATGGTTTATAAGTCAATTAAAGCAAGGAGATCATTTTTGGTTTGCGGGAAGGCCACTAGAGCTTGTTCGGATAAAAGATATGACCGCACAGGTAAAACTTTCTAAAGAACCTAAAGGAAAAATACCCTCCTATA
>JAUMBJ010000175.1:5160-8568 GCA_032115755.1 Saprospiraceae bacterium | reverse complement strand
GGAGGACGTATGCCACTGAGTTCACCTTTAGCATCCGTATTGAGAGAAAAAATATATGAAGCCTCGCAAAACGGACAAAATTCTGATATAGAAATGCATGCTTTGCAGCCACTTTTTGAAATGCAACAAAAACTTTCTGCTATACCCGGTGAAGATGAATTATTAATTGAGTATTTCCAAAGCAACGAAGGCTATCACCTGGTATTTTATCCTTTTGAAGGAAGAAATGTACACGAGGGTATGGCGTCGTTTATAGCGAAAAGGATATCATTATTGCAGCCTATTAGTTTTACGATGTCCATGAATGATTATGGATTTGAGCTTCTTTCAGACTCCTTACTAGACATAAATAGGGTTATAAATCATGAATTGTTTACCACAAAAAATTTGATTCAGGATATTTATTCCTCAGTAAATAGTGTTGAACTTGCCAGAAGAAGATTTCGCGAAATTGCGCGTATTGGCGGATTAATTTTTACAGGATTTCCGGGGCGTGAAAAAAAAGAAAGACATATTCAGTCCTCTGCACAGTTATTATTTGAAGTATTCCGCGAATATGAACCTGAAAATTTATTGTACATGCAGACATTCGAAGAGGTCATGACTTTTCAGATGGAGGAATCCAGAATGCGCGCATCACTCCATAGAATTGCAAAACAAAAGATAAATATTCAGTATCCTGCAAAGCCTACGCCATTTGCTTTTCCATTAATTGTTGACCGACTAAGAGAAAAAATATCTTCTGAAAAACTGGAAGATAGAATTAAAAAAATGACACTTTCCTACAGTAAATAAAAATATCTATAAAACGCCCTTATTTATTAGCAGGATCCTCGGTGGGTAAAGTGTACTGCTGATTTTTCTTACCAAAAATAGAAAAATGTGCGTATCTCTTAGGATTTAGTCGCAGATCCTGAAGCAGTAAATTGAGCTGCTTAGTCGTTGCCTCCATATTCTCATAAAGCTTTGCATCATTAAGTAGTTTGGCGACAGACCCGTCTCCCTGATCTGCTTTTTTAATGACTTTATTTAATTCAGTCAATGTCTGTGAAGTTTGACTCAATGTCAATTTTAATTCATCCAGATTATTATTGACGCGCTTTGCTGTTTCATCGACCTCTGCAGCTGCAATGTCCTGAGAAATTTTATCTACATTTTTTAACAAACTTTCAATATTCTTATTGCTTTTTGCAATACCATCTGTGATTTGAGACAGATTTTTCATTGTTTTTTGTATGTCAGCAGAAGATTTTTCAAGTAATACCTGCGTTGACAATGAAACTGCTGCAAGATTCTTAGAGATTTGTTCCAATTGTCTGAAAGTTTCATGAATTGCGCCTTCCTGGCCTTCTTTGCCGATTCCGGATATAATGGATTGTGCTGTGGTAGACAAATCGGCTCCGTAATCTTCCATATTTCCTTCACCCAACATAGATTCCACCAAACCTACTACCTTACTTTTAAGCTGTGTCCCTGATGGGGCGCAATCATTACCGCTGCATACTTTATCTATTTCTATAAACAGACCTCTTCCATTTACGAAGCCCATGCTTTTGAGGGCTACTTCAGCATCCTTTGGTATTTTATAATCTTCATGAACATCAAAGTAAACAACCATTTCGCTGGTATTCTTTTCATTCAAAATTATTTTGGTGACAGTTCCCACCTTGTAACCATTTACCAAAACAGGGGAAGACACCGCAAGATCCGTTACATCGTCATAAATTGCAAAATAAGTATTGGAATTTGTCAATAGGTTTCTGCCCTTTAAAAAAGTATATCCCCAAACCATTACCAATAAAACGATAAAGGTTAAAATACCAATTTTTATTTCTTTTGACATAAAAAAGTGCTTAATCATTACAAAGATACGTCAACATAACGCCCTTGCGGTAAAATTTGTTGCCAATTTACCTAGGAGAAACGATAAAGGCGCCTGAATAACCAATTTTTTTAAGTTTTTCTCTTGCCTCGGCGGCTTCTCCGGCACTCTCAAAGTCACCTACCAGATATTTGTTTATATCATTTTGCTGCACGATATGCAATTTTCCAATTTTACGAAGCTCAGCAGAATCCATTGCTGCAGTCGCATTTTTCAATGCAGCGATTTGTACCCGATAAGCTTCTGAATTATTATTCGCTTCTGGATTAACCGGTTTGGTTTCCTTTGTTTGTTCAGCTATTTCCTGTTTTTTAACTGGTTGATTTTTATTCCTGAGTGCCAATAATTGTTCCTGCGAATACATATGTTGCCCAACTGCGTCGAACATGGCTTCGCAAATTTTATGTTGTCCTTCATCGGACATTAGAAATGCTTCTTCCTGTTCATTACTTATAAAACCTGCCTCAACTAATACTGCGGGCATGCTGGCTCTACGTAAAACAGCAAATCCGGCCTGCTTCACACCCCTGCTTTTTGTAAAATTTATTGCTTCAAAGCCCCTTTCAATGTGCGCCGCAAGTTCTACGCTTTTTTCAAGATAAGCATTCTGATATAATGACATCATGATATGACCTTCAGGCGAATTGGGGTCAAAACCCTCATAATTTTGTTCGTAGTCAACTTCCAGCAAAATAGATGCGTTTTCTCGCTTGGCTACTTCAAGATTGTCTTCTGCACGATGCAATCCCATGACAAAAGTTTCTGTACCCCTTGTGTTTCGATTTCCAATAAAATTGCAATGAATGGAAACAAATAAATCAGCACCTTTTTCATTGGCAAATTGAACACGCTTATAAAGCGGTATAAACACATCCGTCTGTCTGGTATACAATACTTCGATATCTGGGTAGTGGCTTTGAATCATTTTTCCAAGCTTCAAAGCCATGCTCAAAGTCAGATCCTTTTCATAGCTATTTTTACCCACTGCACCACTGTCATGACCACCGTGTCCGGCATCTATCACAATTTTTTTTCGTTTTTTGGGTTGTATATAGGTTGCTTCCTCCAAAATTGAAACGGAACAATAAATATGGGGAACAAAGAAGCATGAAAACAATGTGGCAAATAATATTGATTTGACCATAGTAATCGATTTTTGAGACCATTAATGTATTTTTGCAATCGGATGGCGCAAATATAACATATTATATTTAAAATTAATATTTAATTCATTTGAAAATAGCTTATTATATAATATTAATTATTGTAATATGTAATTTTGAGGTATTAGATGCCCAGATTTCTGTTAGAAATGATACTGTGGTCTCCCAAAATACAGACTCCATAGCCATACTAAAAGATTCTTTAAATAGAAACGCTTTACGCCGCGATTCTATTGTCATAAAATTTTCTAAAGACTCACTTGATGGTGAAATCAGCTATGGCGCTTTGGATTCTTCACGTACTGATGTTGCCAACAGCACCATTCATCTCTATGGAAAAGCCTATATCGATTACCAAACCAT
>JAUMBJ010000175.1:0-5150 GCA_032115755.1 Saprospiraceae bacterium | reverse complement strand
AGTTAACTACCTTTTTTTCATTTATTATCATTTCAGTATAAGAAATTAATAAGGTGCATATTTTATTAGATAATTGTTTTTTATCTCCCTCTATAATTTCCAACTCATCTATTTCTTTATTAATGCTTTCCTGAAATTCAACATCTCTATCTATATCGAATCTAGTTTTTTTAGTTTCTTGAATTAATAATTCTTTATCATTAGGAAAAGTTTCTAATGATCAAAATTTTATTAATCATCTCCGCCAAATTATTAAAAATTACCAAACCATTAAAGTCAAAGCCAACTATATTATTTATGATTTTAAGGCCGGCATTCTTCGTGCCTTTGATAAAATTCCGGGTTCTGATTCTATTGCAATTGTGACTTTATCAGACATAGAAGAAAAACCTTCTTTTACCGAACAACAAAATACCTTTAATTACAAAACGCTTACCTACTCTTTCAAATCAAAAAAGGTCTTTGTTACGGAAGCACTTACCAGAGAAGGCGAGTTTTTCATTCATGGCGAAAAAACAAAACTCGTCTTGCGCAACGAGGCTACAGGGCAAAAAGAAGATGTAGGATATAATCAGGATGCCTTTTTCACCACTTGTGATCACCCACATCCTCATTTTGGAATAAGAAGTGCAAAATTTAAACTGATACCCAATAAACTTGCTGTGATGAGCTTTGCCCAGCTTGAAATCGCCAATGTCCCTACACCTTTATTTCTTCCATTTGGTTTTTTCCCGCTTGCCAAGGGTAAATCTTCTGGAATAATTTTCCCCCGTGATTTCGAGTTCAATGAACAGCTTGGGTTGGGACTCCGGGAAGTAGGCTATTATTTTCCGATTAGCCAATATGCTGACCTAAGAGTTACCGGAGATGTGTATACCAGAGGTTCTCACGGGCTACGCCTCAATGCTAATTATAAAAAAAGATATGGTTATACGGGATATGTCAATCTTGGATACAATAATATTATTTCTGAAGATACCCGTACCGGTGGTAGACTAAGCAGTAAGGCCTACACCATACAAATGCAGCATAATCAGGACTCCAAAGCACATCCCTACAGGCGAATAGGTGGAAATATAAATATTCAATCGAATCAGTATGACCAGCGAACATATTTCAATCCAAACGCCGCACTAACAAATATTTACACCTCAAATTTCTCTTTTATCCACAGCATGCCAGGCACACCCTTTAATTTTTCTGCTGAATTCAGACACAGTCAGAATACCAATACACGGGTAATGGATATTACTTTCCCAAATATGACCCTTCGTATGAACACCATCAACCCGTTTAGACCAAAGTCTGCAACAGATGAAAAATGGTACCACAATATAGCTGTTTCGTATAATGCAGAATTTAGAAACCGGACGCTAACAACCGATACTGCACTATTTACCAGGTCAACCCTTGACAATCTCAAAACCGGATTATCCCAGCGTGCCAGCGTAAGTTCAAACTTCAGACTTTTGAAATATGTCAATGTAGTACCAAATGTAAATTATGAAGAATTCTGGCTTACCGACAGAACAATTCAAACTTTTGATCCGACCAATGTGATCGGTTACGATACCATATTTACTCCGGAAGGAAATATTATCAATGAAAAAATTATTCGATATGGTACCCTGGACACACTACAGGAAAAAGGGTTTTATACCTTTAGAAAATTAAACGCGGGTGTCTCCATGAATACCAATATTTTTGGAACCCTACTCTTCAGTAAAGGATTTATCCGAGGGTTTCGCCATCAAATCAAACCAGCCATTAATTTCAATTTCACGCCACAAACAGCTAGTCTTTATGAAAGGATGGTTGATATCGATAATCGCCCGGATGTCAACAGACCAAGAACTTACGGAATTTTTCAAGATAGCCCATTTGGTCAGCTCAGAGGTGACTTGGAGCAGATGTCCATTAATTATAGCATTTTAAACATATTTGAGGCCAAGTATGCACTTCGAGATACTATCAAAAAAATCAGGCTCCTGGATAATATCAATGTTTCTGGATTTTACAACATGGCCGCAGATTCCCTAAAATGGAGTGATATTAGAGTAAACGGAGTAACACGCTTATTCAACGGAATGACCAACATAAACTTTAGTGCTCAATTTTCACCATATAAATATGAAGGCTCCAGAAAAACAAATACTTTTTTATGGGAGCAAGAAAAACTATTACTTGGATTTCGCGACTTCAACCTGGCCATCACTTCAGGTATTTCCTTCAGGGAAATCATGGACATGATCGACTCCAACGAAAATCAGGAAAACACTACTGGGCAAAGCCCACAAACGCCTCAACTTCAAAACGCTAATCCTGTAGACAGAACCAAAGGACGGCTTAATAACACATCCCAGCAACCCCAGGAAAATGAAATTGAACTGGCAGATTGGTTTATGAACTTTACATTCAGACACAATTTTGGTTTACAGGTCAGAAAATTAAACAATAGAGATACGTTACTTGTGAGTACGCATACCATTGACTGCTCAGGATCTATACCGCTCACAAAATACTGGAACGTCAATATTGGAAGCATTGGCTATGATTTTGTGGGAAAACGCATTACCTACCCCTATTTTTCATTTAACAGAGACCTGCATTGCTGGACCATGAATTTTACTTGGGCACCAGCCGCTGGAACCTACGGATTTTTTATAGGCGTGAAATCCGGAACCCTGGATTTTCTAAAATATAATTATGGACAGCGAAACAATTTTGGTTCCCTTGGTGGACGAGTGCGGTAATAATTAAATTTTATTTGATCATGGACATTTTTTCATAGCATCATCAAGATATGGTCTGATTACTGACTTCCAAACATCATATCCTTTAGTCGATAAATGCAATTGGTCCTCAATAAATAACTCCTCTTGCGGTAGACCATTTTCATTTAAAAAATACTTTTCAGTAGGAATAAATGTTACGCCAAGAAATTGCTTGACCATAGTTGAAATTTCTTCATTGGCATACCGGATTTGAGGCCATACTTTCCATCTGCTTCTTGTAGGCGTAATAGCTACCACAAAAACCGGAACCTCTTTGTATCTTTTTCGAATAATCTGAATCAATTGAGCATATTTTTCGGCGACTTCCACCGGAGATTTATCAGTTGTATTTCCTGTAATATCATTAGCGATAAATAATACCACCGCACAGGGTGTATGCTTTGCCAGTATTCTGTCGGCATAGAAAATAACATCAGGCAATGTGCTGCCTCCAAAGCCCCGTTTAATAGTTGTATATGGAGCCATGTCCTCGGCCAGAGACTTCCATAATCTTATACTAGAACTCCCCATAAATAATATACTGCGTTCAGGGTAACCTAGTTTATTATCTTCCACTTCAAAAGCCATGATCTCCTGTTCCCATTGAGTTGTATTTTGAGAAAAAATATAACATGGCGAATATAAGACAACGAGTAAAATGATAAATCTTTTTCGAAATAAAGTGGTGTAAAAAATATTGGTACTCATCTTGTTTAAATATTTTGATTGAATATTTGCTATAGAACGCGTTTAATATATTAATTGCTGCATATTTATTTCTCGACATATTAAAATCCAAAAAAATAAATGTAACAATCATCTTTTGTAAAAATAATGGTTTGCTTATCCCAACAACAGAGAAATTACCTATTAGTATCGAAAATACGATTTGTAATATCATGTAAATACATTTAATTATCAAATCTTGTATTTAAACCACTTGATTTAATGCCATTTAAACATTTTAGAAAAACCCGGAGCGTACAAATCAAATTTACCTGAATATTAATTTTTCAATGGCAATTCGTTTTCGCTATCTTCAATAACAACAAAAAATCACCATTGTAATGATATGTAAAAGATATGTACCAAGTCTTAAGGAAAGTCTATCATTACAGCAATTAAGTTAAAATAAAAGCATAATAATCAATTCATTAGGTGTAACAATGACAAATAATCACCTTAGGGATCCAGAAAGACTAACTGAACATATCAAAAAGCAGCGTGCAAATTGCCTGAAAACCTTTATTAATTTATTTTGTATTTTTGCAAACCAAATCAACCCTTTCCAAACCAAAAAATTATGATAGAAGCACCAGTGTATACCCCGGTGAACAAGGTCAGAATTGTTACAGCTGCCTCCCTATTTGATGGACACGATGCGGCAATAAATATTATGCGTCGTATCATGCAGCGATCAGGAGCAGAGATTATTCATCTTGGACATAACAGATCAGCAAAAGAAATTGTGGATACAGCCATACAGGAGGATGCACAAGGCATCGCCATAACATCATATCAAGGCGGTCACAATGAATTTTTCAAATATATTTATGATTTGTTGAAAGAAAGGAATTGTGGTCATATTAAAATCTTCGGTGGCGGCGGTGGAACTATACTACCTACAGAAATAGAAGAATTGCATGCCTATGGGGTTACCCGTATTTATTCTCCGGATGACGGCCGTAATATGGGTTTACAGGGTATGATCAATGATGTTTTGGAAAAGTGTGATTTTCCAGTAGGAAAGGAGCTGGGAGGCCTGGAGAAGACAATGGATAAAAACAGTAGTTCAGAAAAATTAAGCAGATTGATATCAGCAGTTGAAAATTTTCCGGACCTGCATTCAGATTTAATTAATCACCTCTATAAAGAGGAAATCCCTGTACCAGTACTGGGAATTACAGGAACGGGAGGTGCCGGAAAATCAAGTATGGTTGATGAATTGGTTCGCCGCTTTTTGATAGATTTTCAGGATAAAAAATTAGCAATAATATCTGTCGATCCTTCCAAAAGAAAAACCGGAGGAGCATTACTCGGCGATCGTATTCGAATGAATGCTATCAATAGCGACCGGGTTTATATGAGATCTTTGGCAACAAGACAGTCCAATCTAGCACTATCTAAACACGTACAAAGTGCACTGCAGATATTAAAAAAAGGTGGATTTGATCTCATTATTCTTGAAACATCAGGCATCGGCCAATCAGATACTGAAATTATAGATCACTCAGATGTTTCATTATATATCATGACACCGGAATATGGGGCAGCCTCTCAGTTGGAAAAAATTGATATGTTAGATTTTGCTGATCTGATTGCTATCAACAAATTTGACAAAAAAGGAGCTCTGGATGCGTTGCGTGATGTAAAAAA
>JAUMBJ010000174.1:0-33301 GCA_032115755.1 Saprospiraceae bacterium | reverse complement strand
TGCTGAAAATCTAACAGAGTATATCACTGGATTAAACATTACAGAGATTTGTGCAGATATTAGTATTTTGGTAGAGGGACGCAAGCTGGATGATGACGGAAATGTCTTATTAAGATTTAATAACGGGGCCAGGGGGATACTCTATGCCAGTCAGATTTCAGCAGGTGAAGAAAACAATCTTCGCATTAGGGTTTATGGAGAATATGGTGGCCTGGAATGGTCTCAAATGGAACCAAATACACTGCTGGTAAGATGGTCTGACAAACCGATACAGGTTTTACGAACCGGAGGTCCTGATTTGTGTGCCGCTGCATTGGCGCATGCAAGGGTACCGTCGGGACACCCGGAGGGATATATTGAAGCCTTTGCGAATATTTACAGAAATGTAGCCATGACAATTATGGCAAAACGTGAAGGAAGAAATGTGGATCCATTATACCAAGACTTTCCCGGTATTGAAGACGGGGTAAGAGGTATGGAATTTATTTATAAGGTAATAGAATCAGGTAAAAGTAATTCCAAGTGGATTTCAATGTAATTTTTAATATAAAAATAACTTTATAGCATGATGAGATGTTGCCAAGTCTATATTTTTGGTCTTGTACTTCTAACGAGTGCCTGCACACCCAAAGTTGCGGAAACAGTAGTTAGCCCTCCCCCTGCGGCTCCTACAAAAACAGAAATTGTTAAAAATCCATGCACCATGCTGGATGATCTGACTGGTGAAGAAAACCAGTCGGTTTCAACAGCATTTATATTATACAGGGACCTTGTGAAAGCCGGAAAATTTGCGGAAGCCCTGCCATTGTGGCGTCAGGCTTATGGCAAGGCGCCCGGATCCAATGGAAGGGTAAAATATCACTTTGACGATGGTGTGAAAATTTACAGATACCTGGGAGAACAAACTACTGATTCACTGCAAAAAAAACGCTATGTCGATACTATATTGATGATTTATGACAAGCGAATTTCCTGTTTTGGAGAGGAAGGTTATGTTAACGGACTCAAAGGATTTGATTTATACTATTATCACAAAGGCTTAATAGCCGACAGCTTGATATTTAGGTATCTACGCGCCAATCTTGACACCAAGGGTGAAAATGCAGACTATTTTGTTCTTAATCCTGCGGCCAGACTTTTATATGACGGTATTTTAGCCGGCTATATTTCCAGGGGAGATGGCCAAAAATATGCTGGAATCATGCTGAAGGCCCTCCAAAAGGGTCTGTCAACGTGTAAAGATGCCCAATGTGAAACGTGGAAACAAATTGAAGCCTATGCCCCAGCACAGCTGGAAATGCTAGAGGGCATAGATGATTTTTACGATTGTAGCCATTATAAGCAAAAATATTACACACTTTTTAAGCAATTTTCAGACAGCTGCGATATCGTCAACAAAGCCTATAGTGGCATGTCAAGAGGAAAATGTGATCCAAACAGCCCAGAAATGAAGGAGGTTCTTGCTGCTAAAAATTCAAAATGTTATGTCGCACCAGAAAATCCGGGCCCACTTCGCCGGGGATATGATGCTTATGCAGCAGGCGACTATACTGGTGCAATAAAATCATTTTCAGAATTTATTGAAACTAGTGATGATAAAGAACTCAAAGCAAAGTATTTGCTTTTGATTTCGAAAATTTACTACGGAGACCTGAAAGATTTCCCCAAATCGAGGAAGTTTGCCCTTGAAGCCTCCAAAGTTAAAACTGCCTGGGGAGAACCATACATGCTCATTGGAAAATTATATGCTTCAAGCGGACCTCTTTGTGGACCGGGAACCGGATGGGAAAGTCAAATTGTAACCTGGGCGGCCATAGATAAATTTAATTATGCCAAAAGCATAGACCCTTCTTTAACCAAAGAGGCGAATCAATGGATTGCAAGATATAGCCAGTATATGCCCAAGCGTGAGGATATATTTTTTAGGGGAATAGCTGCGGGCTCATCATTTTTAGTGCCATGCTGGATACAGGAACGAACAACTGTCAGAACTTCTGACTAAATGACTCCTTCTCGGATTATATTATGGAGGTGAATGACACCTTTGTATCTATTGCCTTCTTTGACAACAAGTTGTGTAATACTATGCTGCCGCATTATATTTAAAGCCTCGACTGCAAGCATTTCAGGGCTTACTGTTTTTGGATTTGGTGTCAACAAATCCGCTGCTGTCAGGGTAAGTAGTTGTTCGGTAATCTCCATTTTTCTTCGAAGATCACCATCCGTTATAACACCAGCTATATTTTCATTGTCATCTACAACTACCGTCATTCCGAGGCGCTTTGAGGATATTTCAACGATAACGGACTTAAAATTGTCTCTTAGATAAACCTTAGGCTTTTCATTTTGAGCTACCAAATCAGCTACCTTAAGGTAAATTTGTTTACCCAAACTGCCACCTGGATGAAATTTGGCAAATTGTTCGACCGTAAAACCTCTGAGGGTCACCAAAGCAACTGCCAAAGCATCACCAAAAGCGAGCTGTAAAGTTGTACTTGTTGTAGGTGCGAGGTTATTGGGATCAGCCTCTCGCAATACGGGAAGCAAAATTGGAACATCAGATTGCTGATAAAGGTAAGAGTCATTATGGGAAACCATGCCGATAATAGTGTTACCAAATCCCTTTATCATGGAGACCAAGACCTTAATTTCAGGTGTATTCCCACTTTTCGAAATAATCAACACAATGTCTTCTTGCCGAATCATACCTAGATCCCCGTGGATGGCATCTGCCGCATGCATAAATATGGCGTTGGTTCCTGTAGAGTTTAAGGTGGCAACTATCTTCTGAGCAATAATAGCACTCTTCCCAATGCCCGCAATAATTACCCGACCACTACTCCTGTAAATTAGTTCAACTGCTTCAATCATTCCCGAATTTACAGACGATGATAAGTCACTGATAGCCTGTGCTTCCACACGTAAAGTTTCCACTATTTTTTCCCTGATGGTATGATGAATATGTGAAGT
Source organism: Saprospiraceae bacterium (assembly GCA_032115755.1). Lineage (GTDB taxonomy): Bacteria > Bacteroidota > Bacteroidia > Chitinophagales > Saprospiraceae > OLB9. Next base: position 30,331 of record JAUMBJ010000174.1, on the reverse strand, counting down.
CAAAATTGTAAATTTGGTCCCCGTTAAAAAATTTATCCTTTAAAGTGCTCCAAAATTAGAAATATTTTGTCTTATGCTTTGGCATATTTTTATTTTTACACTGATTATTAATCAATATTATATTTAGAATTTTCAAAAACAAATGATTATATTCGGTGTTTACAACCTTCAATTTATTTAATAATTTGCTATCCTATATTTTTCCACATGGAATATTCTGAACAAGAAATATATTCATCATTAAAAAAATATTTCGGCTTCGAAACCTTTAAGGGAGAACAGCTGCAGATTGTTAAAAGTGTACTCCAGAGAAAAAATACTTTTGTGATCATGCCAACTGGAGGGGGCAAATCATTGTGTTATCAGCTACCTGCGATGATGATGGAAGGCACAGCAATTATCATTTCGCCACTCATCGCTTTGATGAAAAATCAAGTAGATTCAATTCGCGGATATAGCCAGGAAGATAATATAGCCAGTTTTTTAAATTCCTCACTCAACAAATCGCAGATGAATGAGGTAAAAACAGAAATATCTTCGGGTAAAACAAAAATGTTGTTTATAGCCCCTGAAACGCTTACAAAAGATGAAAATATTGACTTCTTTCAAAAATCAAACATTTCTTTTGTTGCTGTTGATGAGGCACATTGTATTTCTGAATGGGGACATGATTTCAGACCGGAATATCGCCGCATCAGGCATATGATTTCGGCCATCAATGATAAAATTCCGATTATTGCGCTCACTGCCACGGCTACGCCAAAAGTTCAGTCAGACATCATCAAAAGTCTGGAAATGGATAATCCGAGCGTATTTGTATCCTCTTTCAACCGGGATAATTTATATTATGAAATCAGACCTAAATCCGGAAAGGATCAGACGATAAAAAGTATCATTCAATATATAAAAACCAATGGCAGTAAATCTGGAATTATTTATGTTCAGTCCAGAAAAAGTACGGAAGAAATAGCTAAGGTTTTGAATGTAAATGGTATTAGGGCAGCTGCCTATCATGCGGGTCTTGATGCGAAGGTAAGATCGAAGGTTCAGGATGATTTCCTGATGGAAGAGGTGGAGGTTATTGTCGCAACGATAGCATTTGGTATGGGCATTGACAAACCTGATGTGCGGTTTGTTATACATTATGATATTCCGAAGAGTATTGAAAATTATTATCAGGAAACTGGAAGAGGGGGCAGAGATGGGCTTAAAGGTGACTGTCTTGCATTTTATTCTTATAAAGATATATCCAAGCTGGAAAAATTCCTCAGAGACAAACCTGTAGCGGAGCGTGAATTGAGCGCGCAACTCATGGAAGAAGTGATAGCTTATGCAGAAACCTCCACATGCCGGAGGAGGTTTCTTTTGCATTATTTTGGGGAAGACTACCATTCGCACACATGTCAAGACATGTGTGATAACTGCAAATATCCTAAGCAAAAAGAAGAATTAAGCGTGGATGTACAGCTGGCATTACAGGCAGTTATGGCGCTTAAAGAAAATTACACAGTCAAAACGCTGATTGATTTTGTCAGAGGGAATGCCAGTAAAGAGATGAAGGATTATCAATTTGATAAACTACCATTGTTTGGTAAAGGCAGTGACAAGGATGAATTGTACTGGCATACGATCTTTAGGCAATCAATTCTTCATGATGTCCTATACAAGGAAATTGAGCAATATGGCGTACTAAAGCTCACTGAATCCGGCAGACAATTCATTAAAAAGCCTTATGAGATATGGATACCCTTAAACAGGGATTTCTCCATCAAAGATGATACCCATGACGATGGAACTATTGGCCAGGCAGCGGCACTTGATGAAGTGCTCGTAAATTTGCTAAAAGATTTGCGCAAGAAGGAGGCGAAAAAGCTCAATGTCCAACCTTGGGTTATATTTTCAGAGCCATCACTGCAGGATATGGCTACTTACTACCCTATCTCCATGGAAGACATGAAGACTATTTCTGGGGTGAGTGAAGGAAAGGCCATCAAATTTGGCAAGCCCTTTATTGAACTGATTAAAGCTTATGTAGAAGAAAATGATATCGAAAGACCTACAGAAGTCGTCATCAGGCAGGTTGCTAACAAGTCCAAAAATAAAGTAACCATCATACAGTCCATCGATAGGAAAATGCCATTTGAAGATATTGCCCGACTTGTAGAATTGAAGTTTGACGAATTGCTTTACGAACTCAATGGAATTGCAGATGCGGGAACAAAACTTAATATTTCGTACCATATCAGAGACCGCGTAGATGAGGAAATATTGGAGGAAATTTTTGACTATTTCAGAGAAGCTCCGACAGATTCTATAGAGGATGCCATCAGAAAGCTTCAGGAGGACGATATCACTGAAGAAGAGGTATTGCTTGGCAGAATTAAATTTTTGTGTGATATTGCCAATTAATGGATGCTTATGATACAGATTATCATTATTAACGGCCCTAATCTCAATTTGCTCGGCGTGAGGCAGCCACACATTTACGGAACTACTAAATTTGAAGACTATTTCATTGAACTTGAAAAATCATTTCCAGATTTTAATCTTCATTACTACCAGTCCAACCATGAGGGAGACATCATTGATAAGTTACATCAAGTGGGCTTCAGTTATCATGGAATCATACTCAATGCCGGGGGTTTTACGCATACTTCCATCGCCATTGCTGACGCATTGAGAGCTATAACAACCCCTGTCGTAGAAGTTCATCTCACCAATATTTACGAAAGAGAAGCTTACAGGCACGTCAATTATATCCAGGAGTCTGCGGTAACCAGTATTGTGGGCAAAGGCCTAGAAGGCTATAGGGAGGCGATTGTTTATCTCGCTGAAAACCATATTAACAAATAAGGATAATTCAGCTCTACACTGCTTCTGCTATTTGGTAATTTTAATCAGATAAATAAATTTTATCCGACCCCATTGCTATTATCAAAAAAAAACCATTTTCTACCAAATCCCTCTTTAAAATATCACCTGTCATTAAATCCACTGCTGTATTTACTGCGGTCCAAGTTTTTTAGAGAGATAAAAAAAGGTTGAAATTCAATTGTATCAAACTAAAAATCAACCTTTTATGGTATCGACGGGAATCGAAATCATATCAAAAATTTAGGAAACTTCTATTAGTTAAAAATAGTTTAATTAGTTGATAAACAATATAATATAATTTATGTAATTTTTATTACGACTACAGTATTTCTAATTTACTGCAGTGGTAACTGCAGTGTGGAAAACAAAAGTAGTTAATCATCTCTAGTTCTGTTTTTTTATTCTCGTTTATGGCTGATTTAGCATACATTATTTCCCGAGTTTGATTTAATAGTCTTTTTCTTTCAACTTTTGGATTAGTAACCTTGAATTTGCTGCAATATGTTGAGCCTACTTTTTCAGTAATTCTTTCATAACTTCTTCGGGTGTAAGTCTTACGATTTTGTTATTTCGCACAACAATCAGAACACTGTTTTTGGCTTTTTTATATTCAATCAGTCGTTTATAGGCCAGTTCGAGTCCTTTCAGGATCCTTTCTGATGTATCATCAAAGTCTTGCATAATATTGAGGACTATTAACAGATACTAATATTTCACAAAAGTTATAATCTTCCAGACTTATTATCTTAAGCAAACATTAATTTACCTCTTGGCGCAGGGATGGGTCTTCCTAATGTTTTCGCAGTTTCAATCCACTCATCAATCACTATTTGAACATTAAGTATGGCTTCCTGATAGGAATCTCCATCTGATTTACATCCTGCTAATTCCGGAACTTCAGCAATAAAAACTTGATCTGCATCGCTCCAATAAATAATAATTTCATATTTATAAGTCATCATTGTCTTAAATGGCTAGTTTGTAATTAATAATAAGTTCTCTTATTTGCTTTACTTGGTATGCTTTTGAGTAACCATTTTTTTCCTGAATATTAATAATTTCTTGAATATCCTGTCTGTAAAATATGTAATGACTTCCTTTGATTCTTAATTCAAAACCAAGTTTCGTCAGTAAGTTGCAAAGCTCATTAAACTTAATATTATGGTCTGAATGACCCATAATAATTTTTTCAACCAACTTTGAAATCTTAGTCATAGAACAAAGATATATTATATTCACATAATTAGTTAGTGAAGCGTTGGACGAGATTTAACGATAAGGTGAGAAGGAACGTACTAATTCCCCGCCCCCCAAAAACAAAAAAGGAGGTTAATTCCTCCTTTTTATTTGAGCCCTTTTTGCTCTGAATTTCTTTATCGATTCTGAGACCGTTTGATTTACGACATCTGATTGATGCCTTGTTTTCAGATATTCCAAGGTGGTCTGCATATTGGAATGGACTAACACCCGTTGTATTTGTTCCACAGAATACCCCTCCGCTTGTAAATGTCCCGCTAATGTATGCCTCGAAACTATACGATGCTGCAAAATCAAATCTGAATGAGTTACAGATTAAAATCAGAATTAAAAAATTGTTGGGCTCCGGTATAAAAATAGAATTTGGCAACTTCCTGACATTTGCTAACAAGTTGGAAGAGATGACCGGAATCGTGAGGCGGGGGGCGGGACTGTCCAATATTTTGAGTAAACCCGAATGATTACCCATACTCACCAACTCATAATCACAATTGCTTAGATTGGCAGAAGGATGGGTTGTAAAAAAATCTATTTTACTCATCCTTCGTCTTTTTGGATTTATCAATTCCTAAAGTAACTTTGGCATTGAGTGGGCTCACTACTTTTTTTCCTGTTTTAGATTCGAGTTCCTTCATTGCAACTTTAGCAACATTGCCGCCTTGTTTGGCTACTTTTTTGCTTTCTTCAAAATCTTTCGGGTTGGTTGCTTGCGAAATATCTTTGGTAGAAGCTTCGGCAAGCATATTTAAAATGAGTTCCGTATTGGTCATATTATCTCTCAGGTTTTCTTTTTTCAACCCTTTGAAAACCTTGTATTCTTTGGTGGTTTTGCCCGCCCAGGCTCTAGTGATGATATCGGTAAGTGTGCCAAATTGTTGCCCTTCCTTCAGACCACGGTTTTTCCATTCATCTGTTAGTTCTTTGCGGATTTCTATACTTTTTAGGCGTTGGTTGATCCAACTTTCAGAATATCCCAATTTTACATATTGCTCCAATGCCCTGTCAATACTTAACTCAGGATCTTGCATTTCATCTAATCGTTCACTTGCCACTTGTGCCAACCATAGTTTAAATGGCTCTGCTTTTGGTGATGGAATGGACTGAATGAGCCGGAAAACATCTTGTATTTCAAGACAATCTGTTGCATATTTTTTACCATCAGCTGCTTCAAATTTAAGTTGTACGATTTTTTCGTACAACTGACTTCCTTCTTTTGTTAGTTTCTTTTTTAAGTCAGACCAATATCGCTTTGGGATGGTGCTGTCAGTTAGGGTGCTTATAATATCAATAACTGACAAGTACCATTTTTCGCTTTTTTCGTCCCACTGAACTCTGACTTGTTTTTCTTCAAACAATTTTATATCATTTTTCATATTCATTACATTATAGATTTTCTTTTCTTTAACAAACTTTTGTGCGTAACCACATTAACCCAATGATAAGTATTAATAGTTGGATTAACAGATCGGCGGGATTGATAAAATAATTTTTTACTCATTGTCAGAACTAGAATTTTGAGGTTTTTTGGATTTTTAGGGTGATGTATCTTAAGAATCTTGCCCATCTGGTAAATCCAGAGAATCTTGATTCAGACCAGTTTTCATTGGTCTAATCATACTATCAATGAAAGCAATCTCATCAATTGTCAAGCCATATTTTTTTAGAGCTTTTCGTCAGTCCAATTTTGACCAAGGTCTTTTAATGGGACTAGTGAGTAAACTTTCTTCATTGCGTTTTGGGTTATTTAAATCAATGAAATGAGCATGAGACGGTCACACAAACCAGGATGATTATTTCGCATGCGAAACTCGAGTTCGACAACACCATAGATACAAATAAAGTTGTCAATTCCATGTGGTATTAAAAACAAATCACACGGAGTGTGATGAATTAAAAAATAAACACATGAAATCCCCATAAACGGCTTGCATACAAACCTGAATGATTATATTTTTTCAACGGATGACTAATCCCAAAAATGAATTTAGTGTAATAATATAAAATATTGATTGTCAATTAGATAAGTAAATATAAACACATGAAACCAAAATATGAAAAATCTTTGTTTGAGTGGAGCCTACTACATTTTCTGTTGTTAATTTATCAGAAAAGGGTCCTAAAACTAAATAAGTCTCAATATAAAAAGAATTTGGCACCACAATTAATGGGTTTAATCAATCTTCTGCCATACTTCCTACATCCCAAGCTTTTGTAATAAGGACTTTATAATCATTAATAAATTTAACATTTTTTCGTTCATTTTCTTTGCCGATATAATCTAAACCTTCTCTTTGCCAACTGTTGTATTAAAATTTAATAGAATCTTTTGTATGGACTAAATATCATACGTATCAAAACTCGATTTAAAGATAATGTTAGTAAAATTAGTAATATAAAAAATGGTAGATTATTTTTCTGATTGCCAACTTCCTTACAATTACCAACAAGTTCCCCCATTTCCCCATCTAAATAACCCTAAAAATTACATTCATCGTGCAATCCACTGCAGTATTTACTGCAGTCCAGGTTTTTGATGGACATAAAAAAAGATTGAAATTCAATTGTATCAAACTGAAAATCAACCTTTTCTGGTATCGACGGGAATCGAACCCATATCAAAAGTTTAGGAAACTTTTATTCCTGTAGTTTTATACCAAAGGCCAAATCACCGGCATCACCCAAACCGGGTACGATATATGATTTGGCAGTGAGCTCGTCATCTTCTGCTGCCATCCAGAGATGGGCTTTGGGATACCATCTCCGAATTTGTTTGACGCCATGGCTTGAGGCAATAAGCGAAACAATATGGAGCGACTTGTATGTTCCATATTCATTCAAGCTCTCCACTGCCTTCTGGATGGAAGCTCCCGTTGCCAACATAGGGTCAACAAGGATTAGGTCTACCCCATTGAGGTCCGGACAAGTCACATATTCCATATTGATTTCAAAAGACCCATCTTTATGATGCTTCCTGTAAGAGGCAATAAATGCATTATCCGCCTGATCAAAAAAATTAAGCAACCCCTGATGCAGCGGAAGACCCGCACGAAGAATAGTTGCCAATACTATTTTGTTTTTTATCAGTGGCGTAGGCGCAGTACCTAACGGCGTTTCAATATCCCTTGTTTCATAGTCCAGATGCTTACTGATTTCATAAGCAAATATATTTCCCAGCCTTTCGAGATTTTTTCGAAACTTCAATTTGTCTTGTTGCCGGTGTACATCCCTTAATTCAGCCAGAAATTCATTGGCCAAAGAATTTTTTTCAGATAAATTAACAATCATGATTTTGAAAATTTAGGTCCAATATACATAATTACCCCAAATTCTGATATCGCATATGATCACAATCATGCACTTAAATTAGCATTGATTAATCAAAAAAGCATTCTCTTTTGACCAAAAAATTACTATGTCTACACGCTCGTCCAGCATTTTCCTACATGTATATAATTAAAATTTATATAAGCAATTCAAATGTGTATTTAATTGATTTAATGTAATAAAACATATAAAAAAATTATCTTTGTGTTGAAATTTTTGAATATTAGAAACCATAATTAATTGTAATCACCATAAAATTTTGTCACGTTGAGCACTTTTAAAAATATAGACCTTCTGTGTGCGGATCAGATCAGGATACTTTCCGCAGCTATGGTAGAGAAGGCAGCTTCAGGTCATCCGGGTGGCCCTATGGGCGGAGCAGATTTTATTCATATTTTATACAGCGAATTCCTGCAATTTGACCCAGATGATATGACATGGGCGCATCGCGACAGATTTTTTCTGGATCCAGGCCATATGTCTGCCATGCTTTATGCACAGCTTAGGCTGCTTGGTATTATGGCTGATGAAGACATTCAACAGTTTAGACAATGGAAAAGCAAAACTCCCGGACATCCTGAAGTAGATGTGGTTCACGGCATTGAAAACACCTCCGGTCCCTTAGGCCTCGGACATGCTTTCGGTGCTGGTGCGGCTATCGCAGAGCGATTTCTTGCAGCACGCTTTGGTGAATGGATGAGTCATTACACATACCTTTATATATCTGATGGTGGCGTACAGGAGGAAATTTCTCAGGGGGTAGGCCGAATCGCCGGATATCTGGGTTTAGGGCAGCTGATCATGTTTTATGATGCCAATGATATACAATTATCAACCAAGGTAGATGAAGTAATGGCCGAAGATACGGCTAAAAAATACGAAAGCTGGCAGTGGCACGTACAAACCATTGATGGTAATGATCACGATGCCATTAGAAAGGCTATCCAAGAAGCACAACAGGTAAAGGACAGGCCTTCACTGATCATTGGAAAAACCATTATGGGGAAAGGTGCTGTAAAAGAGGATGGTTCTTCCTACGAAGGACAGGTTGAGACTCACGGCAAACCACTGGGTAAATCCAAAGCTTCGTTTCAAGCTACTATCGCACATCTCGGAGGTAATCCAGATCAACCATTTGAGGTGTTTCCTGAGGTACTTGACCATTATCAGCAGATTTTACAGCGTAAAAGAGTAGCATCCAGAGAAAAAAAGGAAGTTGAAATCGCCTGGAGAAAGGAAAATCCTGCACAGGCAGTTGTTTTGAACAGATATTTCAAACAAGACTGGGACCACCTTGACTTCAAAAGTATTCCCCTTGGAGAAAATGAAGCCACCCGAAATGCATCCGCGCGGGTACTGGGATTTCTTGCCGAGAACACAGGAAACACTATCGTTGCTTCTGCTGATCTAAGCAATAGCGACATGACAGAAGGATTTCTCAAAAAAAGTAAGGCGTTTACCCGGGGAGATTTTAGCGGAGCATTTTTACATGCCGGCGTATCCGAATTGACTATGGCCGCACTATGCACAGGTATGGCTCTGCATGGCGGCGTTACGGCAGTTTGTGGGACATTTTTTGCCTTTTCAGATTATATGAAACCTGTATTGAGGTTGGCGGCCCTCATGGAGACTCCGGTAAAATTTATATGGACGCATGACGCCTTCCGTGTGGGAGAAGACGGACCTACCCACCAGCCTATTGAACAGGAAGCACAACTTCGACTGCTGGAAAAACTTCGAAACCATAGTGGGGTTGCTTCATTTATTGCACTTAGACCTGCCGACAGCGCCGAGACACTTACGGCCTGGGAAATGATGTTTCACATGCGCAACAGGCCAGCAGGACTTATCCTTTCCCGACAGAACATTCAAGATATTCAGGCATACAAAGGCCTAAATAGGATAGAAGAAGCATCAGAAACCAAATCAGGGGCATATATCATACAAGATTGTACAGGCCAACCGGATATTGTATTGTTAGGTAATGGTTCAGAAGTCAGTACATTATGCGCTGCAGCAGATTTGATGGCTGCAGAGGGCAAATGGAAAGTCAGAATTGTATCCGTGCCTTCTGAAGGTATATTCAGGGAGCAATCCGACACATACCAAAAAGCAGTCCTGGGAGAAAACGTTATGATATTTGGGCTAACCGCGGGATTGCCCGTAACGTTGGAAAGTCTGGTCCGACAGGGAAAAGTTTTTGGCATGACACATTTTGGATATTCAGCGCCATATCAGGTATTGGATAAACAATTTGGTTTTACCCCGGAGGATGTTGTAAGGCAAGTAAATACTTTACTTAGCCATAAATAGCTGCTGCAAAAAATTGAACTTTTACATCATTATTTTTGTTTATAATAGTTAAAACTTTGCGGAAATATGTTTAAAATTGGATGGGGAAGCAAGACGAGACACAGAACATTTCAGTATATACCCAGATATTACGATCCCGCACGTGAAGCTATGGAAGAAAGAAGAAAAAGATATAGTGATGATAAAGGCGAAATAAACCCAGAATATGATTCCGCATACTATATCGAAAGACTCAAAGCCGGATTGAGAATGAAAACAGGTATGTACAGCGTTGATGGGAGTGCTCAAGTCCGACGATCCAATAAAAGAGTAGTCTTAATTGCCTTATTGCTCGTTATTTTGAGTTACAGCCTGATCAACATGCATAAAATTGAAGATATCCTAAGTTATTTTAGCTGATAATTACCTGGTGCGATGACGGATATAATAAAGCTACTGCCCGACAACATAGCCAATCAGATTGCGGCAGGTGAAGTTATTCAGCGTCCTGCTTCTGTTGTAAAAGAACTCGTCGAAAATGCCATAGATGCACAAGCAACGGATATCAAGCTCATTATTAAAGATGCTGGAAAAACACTTATTCAGGTCATTGATAATGGCATAGGCATGACTCCGACAGATGCAAGGATGTCATTTGAAAGACACGCCACATCAAAAATCCGACAAGCCCATGATTTGTTTCAAATTCGGACTATGGGTTTCCGGGGGGAAGCACTTGCCTCTATTGCTGCCATTGCGCATGTGGAGATGATTACCCGAAGGCAAGATGATGAAACTGGAACGAGAATAATCAATGAGGGATCTGTCATCACCAAACAAGAAGCTGTACAAAGCAGTCAGGGCACTAGCATTTCCGTCAGGAATTTATTTTATAATGTACCAGCGCGTCGCAAGTTTTTAAAATCGGAACCTGTAGAACTGCGCCACATTTTGGAAGAATTTCAGCGCATTGCCCTGGCTTATCCTGATATTTTCTTTAGTCTGCATCATAACGGCAATGAAATATACCATCTTCCTAAAAGTAGTCTTAAACAGCGCATTGTCAATATAATTGGTAAGCATGTCAACGACAAATTAATTCCCATACAGGAAGAAACGGATTTGGCAGTATTCCAGGGATTTATAGCCAGGCCAGAGGGCTCAAAAAAAACAAAAGGGGATCAGTATTTATATGTCAATCAGCGCTTTATCAAAAGCAATAACTTGCAGCATGCCATAAAAGGAGGATACGAGGACCTTATTCCATCTGACCAATATCCTTTTTATGTGATTTTTATCGATACTGATCCGGCAGGCATAGACATCAATGTGCACCCAACCAAAACTGAAATAAAATTTGAAGATGAAAGACTACTTTACAATTATCTCAAGGTCAGTGTAAAGCATGCACTTGGGCAATATAGTCTGGCCCCCATGATAGATTTCACCATTGATCATAATTTTATAGAGAGGTCCTCAAGGCCTTTTTCTGCCCCTGATAGCGGTATGCCGTCTGCATTAAGAGGAGAGCAATTCGATCCTTTTCCGAAAAGTCCCGCAGATTATAAAAAAACAGATAAAGAACAAATAAAATCGTGGGAGGATATCTATGCAGGTATAAATCAGTTTCAGCCTATGTCTCCCAGACTAGATATCGAACAGGAAACCTTTCGCATTGATGAACAAGAGGGTATTGGTATGCCGGGAGAGGGCAATGTGCCGGTTGCATTTCAGATCCATCAAAGATATATAGTTAGTCAATTAAAATCCGGTTTGATGGTTATAGACCAGCAAGCAGCGCACGAGCGTATTCTATATGAGCGATTTTTGGACAGGCTACATAGCGGCGAATACGCCACACAGAAAGAATTGTTTCCCCGAATGCTTGAACTTGACGGAGCAAAGGCAGCTGTATTGTCGGGAATACTCGATAGGGTAAATGCTTTAGGCTTTGATATGGCTGCATTTGGTCATCATACTTTCATCATACATGGCACTCCTGCAGGGATTGAAGATGCAGGAGCACCAGAAAAATTACTGGAAAGTATTATTGAGCAATACATGCTTCATGGAAATTTAAAACTGGATATCGAAGAAAATCTGGCACGCTCACTGGCTGTATCTGCAGCCATTAAAAAAGGCAGCACGATGACTGATACAGAAATGCACACGCTAATAGATCAATTATTTGCATGTGAAATGCCATATCAGAGTCCAAGTGGAAAAAAATGCTTTATTTTTGTAGAACTTGAAGATTTACAAAAACGGTTTCAAACTTAAAAATTAATGCATGCTCCGAATCACCGACGTTGTCAAAAATCTTTTAATCATCAATGTGATTGTATTTGTTGCGGTTCGGTATTTATTGCCTATACCAGGCTTGGAGCGATATTTTGTACTGGTATTTCCCGGAACAGAATTATATGATCCTACAGATGGCGTAACGTATTCATTCGAGCCTGTTCAGATCATTACACACATGTTTATGCATGGCGATTTCAGGCACTTACTCTTTAATATGTTGGGATTATTGTTTCTTGGACCCTTAGTAGAACAGGCCCTTGGTCCGAAGAGATTTTTGATGATGTATCTGGCATCCGGGTTGGCGGCATCCCTATTACAGATGATCCTTGTGAAAGGCGCTGTAGTGGGTGCTTCAGGTGGTGTTTATGGGGTATTAGCTGCCTTTGCGACGATGTTTCCCAATCTGGAATTGATGCTTATGTTTATACCTATACCTATAAAAGCCAAATATGTTGCAACGGGATTGATATTGATTGGATTGATTATGGGTATATCTGGAGGCATGTCTGGCATAGCACATTTTGCGCATGTTGGCGGTGCTGTCATGGGATTTATATTGATTAAGTCATGGAAAATGGATAATCTTCGATAAAAACACAACTATGTTTCGATCAATTTGGGATGACATAAAGCAATCCTTTTCCATGGGAAATATGGTGACAAAAATTGTCATTGTAAACATAGCAGTTTACATGGCACTTGCATTGACCAATGCACTGTTTCCTTCATTTTATCAAACGATTCAGCCTTTTATTGCCTTGCCTGGGGATCCGTACGAACTCCTTAAGCATCCGTGGACATTGATCACGCATATGTTTGCACATCTGGGATTCTGGCATATGGCCTGGAATATGCTGCTGTTTTACTGGTTTGGTCAAATAGCAGGAGATTTGCTGGGTGACCGAAGGGTACTCCCTGTATATATTGGAGGTGGCCTTTCCGGCGCTATATTTTACCTGATTTCATATACTTTTCTTCAAAGTATAGGAGGATATGCTTTAGGCGCTTCGGCGGGGGTACTGGCAGTTGTTTTTATGGCTATAGCCACAGCCCCTGATTATCGTGTATACATGATATTATTCGGGCCTGTCCGAATTAAGTATATTGGGCTTTTCATCATATTTTTTGATTTGATAGGCACCATGGGACAACATAATTCAGGTGGACATATTGCTCACCTGGGGGGTATACTATACGGATTTATGTTTGTGTATTTGCTTAAAGATGGTATAGATTTATCCTCTGTCGGGGAGTTAAAAAGACGATTTTTAAGCAAGAAAAAAACAGTCAGAAAAAACCCTTTGAAAGTGGAATATAAATCCGGAAAAACACAAAAAAATGCTTCCGGAAAAATAAAAGTCAACAGAACTGTACAATTGCAGGATGAAGTAGATCGAATCTTGGAAAAAATAAAAATTTCGGGTTACGATAGTTTGGATGAAGAAGAAAAAAATACATTATTTAAAGCCAGTAAAGGAGACGAATAAACCACGATAGCCTATCATGACGAAAATTATATACGTTATCAACATTTTACTGGTGGTTGCGACATTTGCATCCTATGCAGCTCCGTATATACATCCCACATTAAGTTGGATTTTTGCATTTTTTGGTCTTTTTTTTCCATTATTTCTGGCAGCAAATGCTTTATATATCATTTTCTGGCTGTTTGTTAAACCATCACATGCTATACTCTCGGCTCTTTGTTTACTGGCCGGCTTTAACTATATTGTAAGTTTTATAGGGTTTCATAGTCCGTCATTGCCAGAAAACACTGAAAATATAATTCGGGCAGCCACATATAATATCAGCAATGCTTCGTTTCTTGATGTCATCAAAGAAGGAACACAAAAGGAAAACTCGCAAAAATTTTTGGAAACAATGGAAAATTTTGACTCCATAGATGTATTATGTTTCCAAGAGGTGCGTGACTACGCAGCAAAACTATTAGACAAAAAATTTCCGAATCATTATCACCATGTATCAGAAAAGAGTTCCGTCATTCTTTCAAAACACCGCATTTTAAAAAAGGGTGTAATTGATTTTGGGACCAGAACAAATTCTTGTGTATGGGCAGATATTAGGTTTAAAAAAGATACTATCAGGGTATATAGTTTTCACCTGAAGAGCAATCAAATCAGCAAGAATGCGGATAAGGTGACTCAGGACATTCAAAACAACGAAAAGTTAAATTGGTATGACATTAAGGGTATGTTTTCTAAATTTAGACGATATCATAAGGATAGGGTAAAACAGGTAGAGATGATTGCGGCCCATCTTAATCAATGTCCACATCCTTATATCCTTGGAGGAGACCTAAATGATCCAGCGCAATCCTACACTTATCGGGTAATATCCGAAAATAGCACAGATGCTTTTAAAATTAGGGGAAAGGGCATAGGCACTACCTATGCTGGCAATATCCCATTACTGCGTATTGATTACATGTTTTACAGTAATGAATTTGAGTGTATCTCCTACGATAGTCCAACGTATAAAATATCAGATCATTATCCCGTAATAGTGGAATTAATTGCAAAAAGGTAAATATATACATGTCATGATAGACAAACAATCAGTAGAAGCGCTTCAGCTCAGTCGTTTAGGTTATCTGGATATAGAACCTGACCCTTCTCTTGATCTGATGGTAGAAATTCAAAAATTGAAAAAAGAAAAAAACGCGATCATCTTGGCGCATTATTATCAGGAATCGGACATTCAGGATATTGCTGATTATATAGGAGACAGTCTTGGGCTTGCCCAGGAGGCTGCCAAAACTCAGGCAGATATGATCGTTTTTGCAGGTGTTCATTTTATGGCAGAAACGGCAAAGATGCTCAATCCAGATAAAAAAGTCATATTGCCGGATTTAAAGGCCGGATGCTCATTGGCTGATAGTTGCCCGCCACATATTTTTAAAAAGTTTAAGGAAAAATATCCTGATCATGTGGTGGTAAGCTACATCAATTGTACGGCAGAATTAAAAACACTGACAGATATTTGTTGTACTTCTTCCAATGCGGATATCATTATCAATGCCATACCTAAAGATAAGGGCATCATATTTGCTCCGGATAAAAATTTAGGTGCATATTTGGAAAAGAAAACGGGCCGAGACCTGATATTATGGAATGGAGCCTGTATGGTACATGAAATTTTTTCGGATGAAAAAATTACCAAACTCATGATTCGCCACCCGGAAGCAAAATTTATCGCCCATCCAGAATGCGAAGAGCATATTTTAGCAAAGGCTGATTTTATTGGTTCAACCACCCAGTTGCTTCAATACACCAAAACCAATCCTGCGGAAACCTTTATTGTAGCTACAGAATCCGGTATTATACACCAGATGCAGTTGAGCTCTCCACATAAAACCTTTATTCCTGCACCACCAGACAATGCTTGTGCCTGTAATGATTGTCCGCATATGAAACGGAATACATTGGAAAAACTATATATAGCGATGAAATATGAATTACCTGAAATTACGCTCGACGAAAGCGTCATACGTGAGGGTAGGAAGTGTATTGATAGGATGCTGGACATCAGTAAGCAGGCGGGGTTATAATTTTTAAACTTATACCATTTTGGTTACTCTACATATATAAACTACAGGTATTCCACAAATTGCTTCTATTTCATAGACTGACGCGCGTGCTAATCCTTTAATGTAGATTTATTTTTACTTAAAACTTTTGAAATCATCCTTGTATATCATGCTAGGCTTAATCTTGTCATGTCAGAGGAATATTTGCACTGCGTTTCAATTTTTCTTACTTTTGGTAACAAATTATGCAATTGATAAATATTAATAAATATTTTAATATATTAAACATTATTTTATTGATGTTTACATATGTATTAAATATATTACATGTGTCGGGGCAGGAAATATTGTCGCACCAATGGCTTAAGCCGGGGAAGAGATATCTTAAACTTTCGGTGGCTGAAGACGGACTTTACCAGATTACGCAACAGGAAATGGCCGCATTTGGTCTTCAGTCTGCGGATATGATTGGAAGCCATGCGGAAATATGGCATATGGGTAAACAAATACCACTACACACGTCAACCTCACAATTGTTTTCAGAAAATGATTATGTGCTGTTTTACGGAAAAGGTCATGTTTTAGACATGGATACATTACTTTTCAGGAACTGGCAAAAAGATATGTTACACACCCAATACAGTTTTATAACGGATACCAATACCTATTATTTAACATTTGACCCAGGGTCACCCAAAATTCGCATTAATTTCCAGAACGTCGATATCAATAACCCTCTTTATCAACCTATACCCTTCTATCTGCATGAAGAGGAAATTTCATACAACGAACATTTTTTCAAGGTAGAAGAAAACGATGTGCAGTATTCCAATTTTGAACCCAATGAAGGATTTGCCAGTCTTCCCCTGCGAGAAAGCACGCATAAGATTCCAATTTCTCAATATCATCCGGATGGTGGAAACCCCATATTGGAATTTAGATTTGGAACATCCATCAATAGTTCCCGCCTGGAAGTTAAGGAAAGAGGCAATATACTGGACACCATACTATCTGCGCCGAAGACCAATACACAGGTTTCTTATGTATTACCACCGGTAACCATTGAAAATCAGATACCTATAACACTAAGAAATCTGAAAGAAAATGACAATCACCGAACATCCTGGATCCATATTAGATATCCTCGTTTTCTAGATGCCGACAATGCTTATTCCAAGGAATTTAAACTTACAGATAATACTTCCGGAAATATTTCATTACGATTTAAAAATGTTGGTAATCCTGATGGACTTGCAGTACTATATCACATTGATAGTGCAACCATATTTAATACCCAGCGGGAAACAGACGGGTCTGTCAAGATAGCCGTCCCTCAACATGTTGTCGGTGCGTCATATGTGTTGGCAGACATGGAATATGGATTTAAGAAAATATCAAATGCTACTATTTTTACACCTGAAAACCTACCCGCAAAGGAAACTACCTATGCCATCATTACACATCCTACTTTGATGGAAAGTGCTAAAACATATGCCTTATTCAGACAATCCCCTGAAGGAGGCAGCTATAACACTGAAATTTGGGACATACACGATATATACGATTACTTTGGATACGGCATTCAGCGCCACCCTATGGCTATGAAACTATTTACGGTGTTTTTAAAACAATACAGGCCACAACTGGAGCATATTTTTATCATTGGCAAAGGATTGGATTACAGCCATTTACGAACGGCATCTTCAATCGATGAGCATGAAGGAAAAAACTTTTTTGTACCGAGTTTTGGTGTGCCTGCATCGGATAATATGCTTTTTTCTGAAGACAATTTTCCTGATCCGGCTTTTAGCATTGGGCGACTTGCTGCAAAAAGTAATGAAGAAGTTGACGATTATCTCCGAAAGGTAAAGGCATATGAGCAAGCTAAACAAATGCCACAAACCATCGAAGATAAAGGTTGGATGAAGCGATTTATGCATTTGAGTGGAGGAGGTAACATTCAAGAGCAAACATCTATAAAGAATGCCCTTGGATCCATGGAAACCAGGATCGAAAACAGTAGAAAAGGTGCCGAAGTATTTACATTTTCAAAAACCAGCTCTGAATCGCTCCAATCAGCTGCGATAGCAGAAATGAATAATCTCATCAATACAGGGGTAAATATGATCACTTTTTTTGGTCATTCTGCGCCAGGAACCTGGGATTTCAACCTGGAAAACCCTTCAAAATTTGAAAATACCGGACGATATTTTATTGTCAATTCGCTGGGATGCTATTCTGGAAATATACATCAGGTGACCACGGGATTGAGTGAATCTTTTATCCTAGCTAAAGACAGGGGAGCTGTGGCTTTCCTGGCATCTGTGGGAAGTGCTTTTATTGGCCAGCTCGGCATTTTTGGTTTGGAGCAATATCAGCTTATGGGCAACGAAGCTTATGGAAAGAGTCTGGGGGCAATCAACAAGCAAATTTGCCAGAAATTCAGAGATTCCAAATTTAATACGTATGCCTTTTATCAGCAGTTAACCCTACATGGCGATCCTGCCCTGAGTCTCTATAGTCCTGAAGGTCCCGATTATGTCTTTAATCCCTCCACGGCGAGGACTATTCCGTCGGAAATAAGTTCTTCCACCAAAGAAATTGTTTTTCAATATGATATTGTCAATCTTGGTGAAGGTATCAATGACAGCATTCCACTTACTTTCTATCACCAGTTGCCCGACGGCTCTATAGCAGATACTTTAAAGGTTAAGATAGATGCGCCTGCTGGAACAAAATCATATTCAATAAAATTGAATAGTCAGGGATTGTCTTCCATTGGTAAAAATATTATTTATGGGATTATTGATCAAGAAAAGACGATAGCAGAAAAACCTCAGCCCGAGGGAAGGAATAATAATGAACTGCTCACTGCAAACGGCAAAGGATTTATTTACTATGTGCTTGATAATACTGCTTTTCCTATTGATCCATGTCCCTATGCGATTGTCACAGACAATGATGTCGTTCTTAGCGCGTCGACCAGTAATGCTTTTGTAGAAGAAGGGAATTATATTTTTCAAATAGATACAAGCCGCACATTTAGGAGCCCGGCACGTAAGACCTTTGTTTCCACCAAAACACGAGGGCTTATCAGGTGGAAACCAGACGTAAGCTGGGAGAAAGGTGTCGTATATTATTGGAGGATTAGCCCCGACAGCATAGATCCTCAAATTGGCTACCAATGGCAGGAATCCTCATTTATCTATGACCCGGATATTCCAAAAGGTTGGAACCACAGCCATTATTTTCAGTTTTCAGACAACAACGAACCAGGGTCAGTTTATATTGATGAAGAACGGATATTTAGATTTCCGGTCAAGGAGCGAATTCTCAATATCACCAACAGCATTTACAAACAAGGTACAACGGGATACAAAGTAGATTTGTCTAATCCGTCATCTTCTATCAGGCCGTGGAATTTTATGCCAAGGGGGGGTATCGCAGTTGCCATATACGACCCTTCCAGGGCTACACACATCATCAATACCGGCGGAGCTTACGGAAGTATACTTACCAATGATCCGGGTTCACAGCGTTGTTTTGGTTTTCTAACAGACACCCGAGAAAACCGGCAAAAATTGATGGATTTCCTTGAAAATCAATTGCCTGACGGGCATTACGTGAGCATATTTACGGTACTTAATGATGCTAGCAACGATCTAGAAATTGAAGCATGGTTAGAAGATGAGATACAAACCGGAAAAAATATCATTTCGGTAGCAGAAGGACTAGGGGCTCAAAAAATAAGGGAACTGGAAATCAAGGGCACTGTTCCATACACCTTTATGTTCCGAAAGGGCTTTTATCCAATAACCGAGTCCATTGGTCAAAGTATTCAGGATATTATCGATGACAGAATGATAATTCAAGGCGAGGCCTCTGAAGGGGTACTGACCACTAGAGTCATTGGACCTGCTTCGTCATGGACATCTACTCAGGTTAAGGTCAACGGAGCCGCTATAGAAGATACCTTAAAGATTCAGATTACAGGAATCAGGAAAAATAAGACTGAAAAGATCCTTATGGCAGGGGTCACTTCGACAGCAATAGACCTTACGCCAATATCTGCTGAAGAATTTCCCTGGATGAGGATGGAATTGTATTTTAAAGATGCAACGAAACGCACGATGCCTGATATAGAGTACATTAGGGTATTTTATGAAGGTACTTCGGACCTGGCCATAGATCCTGTATCTGGCTTTTCATTTTATAAAGACAGTATTGACCGTGGGGATCAGCTTGAATGTGTATTTAACGTTACAGAACTTGGGGAATTGATTGCAGACTCTGTCAAACTGAATTTCACTTTGTTAAATCTAGGTAATAATACGGAGGAAAAAATACAAACTATCGTCAAAAAACCTTCAAAAGGGCAGACGGAAGAAGTTACTTTTTTATGGGATACAAAACAACTATCGGGAGATTATTTGCTGGTAGCGGAAATAAACCCTGAGAAGGTTTTACTTGAAAAACAATATCTCAACAACATCGGTAAGAAAATATTTACGGTACTTCCGGATACCATAAATCCGTTGCTTGATGTCTATTTTGATGGTAGAATAATACGAAATGGGGAAATTGTATCTGCCAACCCCAGGATTACTATGGAACTCCGGGACAGAAATCTTTTTTTAATTCCTGATGCTGCTGATTTGTTTACTGTTCAATTACAGCTTCCAGATGGTCAAGTTGTGGATATACCTGTCGATGGTCCGGAAATGTCATTTAAGCCGGCTACGACTTTCCGGGTTCCGGCTGTGCTTACCTATATGCCATCATTGGTAACAGGGGATTATACATTAAATGTGCAAGCAGAGGATCAATCCGGCAATTTGTCTGGAAAGCATGTTTATTCCGTGCAATTCAGGGTCATAGAAACGCAGCAAATCAGCCATGTTTTTGCCTACCCTAATCCATTCAGCCATGCGGTACAATTTATATTTACCCTAACAGGATCATCCCCTCCATCCAAAGCCAATCTTCAAATATTGTCACTTCAGGGAAAGGTAATCAAAACGATTTCTCAGGAAGAACTTGGTCCTGTGGTCGTGGGAACAAACAGGACCGCCTATCGTTGGGATGGCACTGATCAATATGGTAGTCGTGTAGCCAATGGCATATATTTCTACAAAATAGAGCTTTATGATGCATTGGGAAACCTCATTCCTGTGAAAACGGATACAGAAAATGACAAGTATTTTCAACAGGGCTATGGCAAAATTATATTGCTTAGATAATATCGAAATAATACATGTTGCTCAGGGTGTAGTTGCTCAAAATGATTTTTCATTTTAGTCCAGTCTTTGATGGGCCGAATATTGTTATTTAGTTTAGCAAATGCTATCAGCCGAAATCGTTCTGCGTAGAATGTTTTTAGTTACTATGTCTTCCTTTGGAGGTAGCAATGGAAGATCGTTGGATGATATTTCTCTGATGAATTTACGCATTTAATTCAAGTGTACGTTTTACGCTCGTTTTTAATACTCGGGCAAATTAAACACAGTTATACCCTTGTCTAGCGCATAAGGGAAATTTTTACCATAATTCTTATTTTGTTTTAGGCTATATGGATAACTGCCATTGCCCTATAGCGTTTCTCGGCTTTGCGAAGTGGCGGAATTAGGAGCACCATCTTTCAAGCTATTAATTGTGTTTATTCGAAGCAGCAAAGTTTCTGCCACCATGTCCGCCCCGCTTTTGGCGAGGTACTGTTAGGTGCATTTATTTGTTTATCGGCTTCTTGTTCTTTGTATAAATTATTTTCATTTTCAATAAATAATTGATCACCGTAGTCAATAGTATGCGCTATTGTTGTCCCATTCTCTAAGTAAAATGTCAATTGTTTAAACTCGTCCTTTTTTAGGTCAACTATTTTTTGTCCTTTAAACACAAGTGTCTTTGATAAGTCCCAATTTTCGTTCGTCAACGTAATAATAGGCTCTTCGTCTTTCCAGTCAACAATAAAGTCATTGCCAAATCGAAGTTTTATTTCGTTGTCCAATTCCATTATTGTCGAGAAGTAATAAGCAGGTGAAATTCCAGGCATGTAGTCATGCGGTCCGTCTTGCTTTGTGTAAAACAAATTTGTCAGTGTCTTACCGACAACCATTTTAATATATTCTTCGTGTTCTGTCATTTCGTTTTTCAATCGTCATGAAATGCAGCTAACGGTTTCGGGCTTTGAGTTAGGCGGGTTTCTGAGCACTAAACTGTCAATATACCTCAAAAGTTGACGCGAGATACAACCTTCAATTAACCACGTCACCCGCCATTGAGCCAAACGCCTGTTGGCACCAGTATTTCTTCTATTTTGTTTATTAAATCTTGTCTTGTCGTTTCAAATAATTCGTTCAAATTGGTTTTGGTTAACAAGTCTTTTTTGAGTAAACTTCTATTAATTATTGGAAGTTGAAATGCTCTAATTAAGATTTCTTTTCCTCCTGCTAAAGCATCTTTAATTGTCAATTCTGTTTGTTCTTCTTGATTTAGCTTAATTGTGTTAGGGTAGAATAATATAATTTCGTCTACTTCAAATCTTACTGCATAAGAAAGCATCTGATATAAATCGTTTTGAGAAATTCCTTTTTTCGGGTCTTTTTCATCTGAATATACAATCTTGTATTTAGTGTCTGCAATCAAGGATTTAACTTTTGTTTTCAACCATAAATCTGGCTTTAAATTGAATGTTTTGCCTTCATCCAAATATTTGTCACTCGGTTGAGCTTTTGCTGTTACGCTCTCAAGTTCCTTATCTATAAAACCAAAAATGAAGTCTTCAAATACGTATTCCATTGGTAACAGGAAAGCAAAAAGTTTTAAGTCATTTTTGTAGTCAAAGGACACGCAGTTTGTGAGAAATAATTGACAGTAATCTCGCACTGTTTCAAACTCGCCAAACATTGGGTTAAATGAAATTCTTGAACATTGTTTTGCTGTTGCTCTTTCGTCTAATACTTCATCTAATATGAAGAGGATTTCTCTTAAATTCTTTTTGTTATCTTGATTTGAAGTAACATTAAAGAGAAGCGTTGTTACATATTTTATAATCCGATTGAATTCATTATCAAATACGAAAGCGTCATAAGTGCAGTTGAGTTTATGCCATTTACCTGTACTTAAATTTTGATTGATGTATTCGTTTGTGTTTAAACGCCCTTTTATAAATGACAATTCACGATTTACTTCTTCATACTGCTGATAAATGGAAGAATTTAAAAGTGCTCGCGTATACTTAGAAAAGAGATATATCAGCACTTCAAAAAAATCGCTTTTAGAGCTCCCTAAAGAAGCTTGATAGTTTGGAAACTTAATTTTACGACAATAGCTTAACCACCAAAGGATGTGGTTTTGTATTTGATTGACTTCATTTATTGAATACTCATTTTCTGCATCATAGAATATTTTTGGCAACAAGTTTATCTTTTTGCCACCATAATGAATTACGCCAACATACTTATTAGATTTTAATTCATTTGATTTGTGGATGAATTGAAGGAACCTCTGCGATTCTATTTTTTCGTTGCCATTTTCTGAATAGAATGAATTCTTTTCACGGCTATTCCAGATTTCATCAAGAAATCTCTCCAAGCCATCAAATGATGCTTGATTATCTACCTTGTTTTGATATTCAAAAAGATTAATCATTTTTTCCTACTATTCTAATAGGCCAAGAATTTTCTTCTATTTTCAAGCCAGCAGATTGCAAAATTCCCTTAACTTCTTTTTCATCATTCATGTAATATTCAAGAAGAAGAGGGATAACTTTTTTATTCATTCGAGATATTAAATCTTTATTCTCTCCCATGAAATATGCATGGCCTATTTGGAAGTCATGACCTTTTGATTTAATTATTTGTTCATTGATTTTCTTGAGGATTTCAACATCATAAATTTCTTGTCCTTCAATCTCGTATTTAGGATACATGGCCTCAAACTCAAATCTTCGCCTAAGAGCTATATCTAATAATGCAATTGATTTGTCAGCAGTGTTCATTGTGCCAATTATGAACAGGTTAGAAGGAACAATAAAAGGGTCTCCAGAAGGTAATCTAGCTTCCAGCGGTATTGTGCCATGTGATCGTTTGTCTGGCTCAATTAGCGTTATAAGTTCACCAAAGACTCTCGAAATGTTTGCACGATTTATTTCATCAATGATGATGACAAAGTTTTTTCTTTGAATAATATCTTTTTTCCCAGATGAGTCTTTACCAATCTTTAGGAGTTCGTCCAAGAGAGGGATGTAGTAAGATGATAATCCTTGAATTTCTAAAACTGACTCAGCCTCATACATTTTTCTTAAAGTTGAAATACTCAATGTGTGTTCTGTGCCACCGCTGGTTTTCCTAAATTCTATTGATTTGTTCGAAATTGCTGTTATGAAATAAGATACTTTCTTCATTTTTACTTCAATCTCTTCAACCTCACCTTCGACTAGAGGATTTACAAATTTGTTGAATGTTTCTTCGAATGTTTTTTTAGCAACGGGAGGTTGTTCTGAAGCTGCTATGTTTTTTAATGCCGTGTCAGCCAAAACTTTAAAAACCCCATCTTTTCTTTCAAAAGTCAATTGCTTATCATTTTCAGTGTCAGGTCTTAATCCTTGGATAAAGTCTTCATAACTGTAATTTTGATGAAAGGTAATAAACTCAATTTGGTCGTGCAGTTTTGATTTGAAAATTTGTAAGGCTTCATCGTATGAATCGATAGTTCTATTTTCTACGATTTCTGCTGCTCTGAGAATTGTATTGTAAGTTTTTCCTGTGCCTGGAGGACCATAAAATATTGTGTTTATTGGGTAATCTATATTTTGATTCTTAATCTCTTGTTCAATCCCAATTAAATTAATTAATCGATTTACATAATCTGGATATTTTGTAATATCTGTTAGGGTTTTAAGTACAATAGGATTATTGCTTTCCTCCCAGTCTCCTTTTTTCTTCCAATCAACTTTGCGACATTTTTGATAATTATCTCTTTTATTATCATAATAATAGGCAGAGGTTACTATACCGTAGCCTAAATATTCTTTTCTGCCTTTTTTTACAATTATTATGTCCCCATCTTTTACTACATCTCTAAACTCAAAATTTGCCAGCGCATTATTATAAGATTTACTATCTGTCTTATAGGTCTCTTGAATAGCTTTAGTAATATCATTTAAATCTCCTAATTTGTTAAGGTCACCAAGATCATCCCAGCCAAGCCCCATAATACCAAGGTCATAAAACTCATCCCACTTTCCTGCATTTTCACCTGGGGCAAAAAGCCAATATTTTCTGTTTGTTTTGTTTTCTGCCATTTGCAATATAATTTCAAATTCTTCTTGATTTGATAAAAAATTTGTCCCTTGATTTCCTACTTTCAAGTCTGATAGCTCTTCTATAGTTGATATTTCTTCTTTAAAAATGGGTTCTTTAACTAAATTATGTGTGATTTTTATACCAGTTTTTAAGTCACTCATATCTACTTCTTTCCACAAGTGGTCGTCAGGAGATTGTGATTTAACGTGAGGTTCAGAAGTCACTTCTGCTAATGCATAGCAACCTGACTTATTTCCCGTTATCCAAAGAATAACTTTATCACCAACTTTTATTTTATCTTTATGTGCGCTAACAGTCCAATCGTCAAGTAAATTTTCTTTTAAAGCCGTTTCAAAGTCAAATACCTTTGGATTACCTTGGAATATCCAATAATTGATTTTTTTTCTTTGTTCATTCCACTTCCAAGCTTCATAAGATAATTCATAAAAAGGAAGAGTGCTTTGGATTTTTATATTTTCAAGGAGGTCTATATAGTCCTTATAAGTATTAAATTTTGGGTTTAACCCTAAGACTTCAGATATGTATGGCTTTGTTGGACCATTAATCGGTAGATATTTTTCTGGGTTAATATAAAATAGAGCTTCGGTCAACTTTGTTTTGCCTGTGCTTCTAATTTGAAGTACATCTTGAAAATCATCCTCTTTTATGCTGTTTGAAATAGCTTTCTGAAAAAAAGACCATAATCGTTTTACTTCATTGTTTTTCCTTTCATATTCATATGGAAACAACCATACCTTTTGTGCTTGAGCAGATGGAATTCCGCTTTCTCCTTTTGGTATTGTTATTTTCAGCGTTTCGGCAATTTTCTGTAAATATCCCAATCTTCTTTTTGGACCATATTTATAGATATAGCAAAAGAAAGTGAAAGGATCTATTTCTTTTAATTCAGTATTATGCTTTCCATCAACAGATTTGTCATTGAGTGGGCCAATTCCAACTGTCTTAAGAATTTGGATTAATTCATTTTGAGAATTTTCTTTTCTCTTCAGAAATTCCGTTAGTTGTTTGTGGGTTTCTACCCAAGAAAATTCCTCTTTTATCATTTAAATTTCGATCATTTTATATTGGTCCCAACTACCTTACACCCATTTAAAAACTTCACTTATGTATCCCAAATGGAGGTATATAGCTCATAATACTAAGAGTGTATTAAAATGTTAAATATAACTAGATCCCATTTAAATGACATTATTTTTCAAATTTTTTGATACATTTTGCACCTATATGTATGTATAAAAATAAGGTGTTGCATCTTGATTTCTAACTATAGCTACATGCCTAGCATAACACTTTAGTCAATTAAAAATTGAAAAGCATAAATGTTTGGTTTTTACATTACGTGCTGTCCGATATTTCGCTTTCCTTAAGGTACTGTAAAACCCTATCAACCTCCCCTATCCTACCTTTAATAACATGATTTTAGGTATTGCAAAGTATGATTTCCAAGATCATAAAAAGCTATATACGAAGACTATGAATTGTGAAAGATGCATACCCTATATTCGTTGTTAGCTTTTTGCTTCAATGTCAAAAAATTGCTTACAGCGGAATACCATATCCCTGTCAAAAATTAGCCATTTCAAGATCACTGCTACCATCAGAAACAACCCTATCCAATATGGGGAAATAACAATTACTTTTTGGAATACTATCCAGCATATGGCTACATATAGGAAATGCTGGAAACCGGGTTTCCACCATTTTTTAGGCAATGTCAATATTTGATCAAGCACGATCCATTGGAGTATAGCCGAAATCACCACAGCGGCGAGATAGCACCATACCACCATTTCAATATCCTTATATAAAAATACCCCTATAGACAGCCAGATGATGGTGTTTATTTTCAATATGACATTCCATTTTAATTCCAATTGAGTTTCGCCAGACAATGCAAAGAATACCGAGTTTGGTCGCGACAATCCCTGTAACAGCAATACCCCTGCAAAAATTTTAAAGAGCGGCGCAGTTGGATGCCATATGTCAGGCAGGAACTGCAGTACTATGATGGGACACCACCAGTACAAAGCTATGGTCGCAATGGAATAGGTGTAGAGATTAAACGCAAATAGATTCAAAAATAACGTTCCATGTCTTTCTTTTGCCACCGATCCTGCTTCAGGCAGCAAAGCCCGATTTACAGCACTGCCCAACTGTAAAAAAGGATACAGGCTGATATTGTACACCCGATTATAAAGTCCCAGCACCGCATCACCTAAATATCTCCCAATCATAAAATCATCTATATTCCTCACCATATAATTTAGCGATTTGGTAATAGAAAGTGGCTTTTCAAATTGATTTTGCTCTTGTGGCATGGTTTTAACTACGCGCAATAACGGAAAATGAAAATTCATCCACATCCCAGCTGTTTTAATCGCTGCCGAAACTATCATTTTGGCCATCAATGCATATATGCCATGCCCCCTGTAAGCGAGCCAGATCCCTGTCACCGAAGCCATTATTTCTGCAAATACATACCATCTAAATATTGATTTAAAGTTCTTTTGCAATTCTCCAACATACTGCGGCACAGCATATAAACCCTCCAAAATAAAAATAAGTGACATTAACACCCAAAGCGTAAATGAAAGAGGTCCGCCCAAGATGAATTCGTCAAAAATCAACAAAGGCACCAAAAGTATCAGGGAATATATGGTTTTTACCTGGATTTGCCAGAATTGTGCTTGCCAGAGCGCTGAATTATCCTTTCCAAAAAGAACGATCGTTTCCTGTGTTCCACCGGTTCTCCAAACGGCAAAACCACTAAAAAACAACCAGACAAAAAAGAAGGATCCAAATGCTGAGGGACTAAGATACCAAAGCAAGATAATTGAGGTAATAAAGGAGATCAGTTTTACACTCAATTCCTGCAGCAGTATCCAATACAGTGATTTAAGCATGGTTTGCATATTGCAAATATCTGTAAAAAGGCTTTTTATAGTATATTCGTGTCAAAATATCCATAATTAAAGACTCATTTTGACGCCAGGCAAGCAAATACGCAACGCAGTTATCTTATTTTCAGTCCCCCAAAATACCGGTGACGAGGCACTACTCGAAGCCATGATGCAAGGATTGAAAACCTTAGCTCCCGACATAACTTTTTCCATTTCCGTAAAAAATATGCATAGCTTGCCTTCCGGAATGGCGCAATATCAAATTGTACATGATCTGGATGAAGCTATTTTCCGTGATGTCAATCCTTTTACAACTTTCTGGCTGCAGCGTATCCGAAAGCTTTTTTCCAGATTGGGCATTTTGCATCTTGCCATACAATATGCGTGGTGGACAACCAGTTGTACTAAAGAAACCATGGATTCCATAGACAAAGCTGATTTGATCCTGCTTTCAGGCGGCAGCTATCTCCATGACACCTATGACGCCAGACCAAAACTGGCTGCCATCATTAGGTTAGCAACACGTACTTCAACCCCTATTGTTATGATGGGCCATTCTGTTGGACCATTTTGGCGGCAATCATCCATTAACTTATTCCGGAAAGCATTAACCAAGATATCTGTCATATCACTTCGGGAAGCACTATCCTTAAAATGGATTCCAGACGAATTGAGGCATCGGATTAAAATTGTGCCCGATCTGGCCTTTTTACATTTTAAAAACAGAGGTAATATTGACATAGTAAAAAAGCAAGGCGAAGATATCAGAATTGGCCTGTGCCTAAGGTCATGGGAAAAGGATGATACTTGTATTGAAGAACTTGGTTTGGCCATATTACACCACTTATGGGAGCAGTACGGTGCTCACATTACATTTATTTCAACCTGTCAGGGCATTACCGGCTATGTTGATGATCAAAAAATGTCAGAAAAAATTATCGGTAGGTTGGGTGAAGGCATACAAATAACCATAGACCAAATCCATCATTCTCCTGATAGTTTTATGCACGCTTGCCAAGATTTTGATGCGATCATCAGCATGCGCTTACACAGCTGCATACTGGCGATGGTGTCGGGAACACCTGCTTTTTGTATTGGATACGAAGATAAATCGACAGGTATTTATGAGATGATTGGATATGACAAATACCACATGCATTATTTGAATGCACCTAATGATATTTTAAAATCTATAGATGCTTTTTTGTTATCCATACCTACTGTAAAGCAGGAATTGCCCCATAAAATGGATGATATGCGTAAAAAGGCAGCCATGAATTTTGAGCCATTAAAACCGTTTATCCGGAATGAGTAAACGCAGCATCATAGTAATTTTAAAAACATTTCTCCCTGCCAGCGAAGCGTTTATCCTTGACCAAATCATGGCCATGCATCAAAAGTATGATGTATTTGTGGTGTGTTCTGCACTGTCCAATGAAAATGAATTCCCTGAAGATCGGGTTATGATATTGTCCAGTCCCGGTAAGACAGCATTACTTTTAAGGAAATTATATGAACAGGGATTCACCAACATCTTATTTCAAACACGCACAGACAAGGATTTGATGCAGATAATTGCTGAAGTAAACCCTGCTTGTATAGTAGTACATTTTGGCACCAATCTGATGATTTATCCATGTTTACAGGATATTTCCATTCCGGTAAGTGTATGGTTTCATGGTTACGATGCATCAGCTGCTTTCAGCAGATATAGCGGGTATAGAAAAATCTTGCTATCAATGTTGTCTCAAAAGCATATTCATCCTATATTCGTTTCCAAAGGCATCAAAGCCATATTTGAATCTCATATTGGTTGGGAAGTTCCGGGAGACATCCATTATCTGGGCGTTCCAATGGACTTTGGAAAGGCATCATTAAAAGATAAAAAAATAAAAACCAGTACAAATCCTTATCAATTTTTGCAGGTTGGAAGGCTGGTTGAAAAAAAGGGCCATTTATATACACTTGAAGCACTAACCCTTCATGAAGCGGTGCCAGGTCATCACCTTCAAATGGCATTAACACAAGAGTTGGAAAACCTGCCAGCCTTTAGAAGGAATCTTTATGTGAATGCTTTTGGTGAAGGGTGGGGACTGTATGCTGAATCATTGGGTTATGAAATAGGTTTGTATAAAGATCCTTACAGCAGATTCGGACAACTAACGTACGACATGTGGAGAGCTTGTCGTTTGGTAATTGATGTAGGTGTGCACGCTAAAGGGTGGTCGAGACAACAGTCAGTTGATTACCTGGCAGAAAACACTGCATTGTCCATGCATGAAGTGAATACTGAAATCAATCGTTACATCGCTTGGCCTGGTCAAGCATTGGCCTATAAAATGGGGGACCTCAAAATTAAAGAGTTGCGCAAACGTGCTGAGTCTGCACTAGGCGATAAGTTTGATGTGAGAAAGTTTCACGATATACTACTTTCAGAAGGCACACTTACATTACGCTTGATGGACAAGTTAATCGACAGGTACATCGCAGCCAACAAATAAGCAAATACA
>JAUMBJ010000173.1:0-6959 GCA_032115755.1 Saprospiraceae bacterium | reverse complement strand
CATGGGTACCTATGTCACCCATAGATCCTGCAATTCCAGATTTAGTAGGATCGGTGCGCCATGCTGCTTGTTTCTGCCCTTCTCCTTCAATGAATTTGGACAACCAGCCCTGAGGATATTCGGTGACAACTTTCCTGATTTTTCCCAACGCACCACTGGCAACCATATGCCTTGCTTGTTTTACCATAGGGTACCCTGTGTAATTATGTGTCAATGCAAAAATCCGGTCAGAATTCTTGACTGTATCCCTGAGCTTATAGGCCTGCTCAAGATCGAAAGCCAGAGGTTTGTCACAAATCACGTGAAATCCCATTTGTATGGCCAGCAATGCTGGTTCGAAATGCATATGATTAGGAGTAACAATGGAAACCAATTCCATGCGCTGATTTTCTGGAAGCAGGGATTCTTTTTCGAACATTTCCTTAAATGTGCCATAGACACGATTAGACGGAAGATACAGTTGTGCCCCGGTTTGGGCTGATTTTTCCGGATCACTGCTGAAGGCTCCGCATACCAATTCAATCTGCTGGTCGAGGGCAGCTGCCATTCTATGTACAGCTCCAATAAAAGCTCCAGTACCACCGCCTATCATTCCCATTCTGATTTTTCCTTTTTGCATGGTCTCTGATATTTTGTAGATTAAGATTTTTTACGATATAAATAGACTAAACCTCCTGCACCCAAAATGACAAATAATACGGATAAGTACTGTGCCTGTGACCAGTACACACCAAAATATTCGTATTTGTCATTAACTCTTATAGTTTCTATCCAAAACCGCTCAGCACCATTAAATATCATGTAGATAAAAAATATTGTTCCCGGGATGAGATTTTTTTTGCGAATCGCCCAAAGGCCTGCCAGTCCCAGTAGTGAAATTACGGTTTCGTAAATAGGGGTAGGGTAGACACCTGGGGAAAGTTGGTGGCAATAGCGCATGCCACATGCTTCCATACATCTTTGCTCTGCAGAAAGTCTATCCGCAAGTGCTTTTTGATATATTTCAGGATCACATCCCTGTAGGATAATCCCTTCATTATTGACATTGTTGGGGTAATTGTATGACCATAGCCAGTCAGGCAAAAACCACCATTCTGGCTGCGCTGCAGCAACAATACCCCAGTCTCCGTCTCCTGAAAGCTGACAACCCATGCGACCTACAGCATACCCTAGTAAAATACCCATGCCACCGATATCCATCATATAAATGGGCTTGATGCCTATGCGCTGAACGTAACGATATACAAATAGGAAAGCTACAATCAGCCCTCCATAAACATTCAATCCACTACCTGAAAAAATTGAACCAAGCGGATCGGCAAAAAATCCTTCCAGATTTTCGAGAATGGAAAACATTTTACTGCCAAATACCCCGGATAGACCTGCCAGCATGATAATATCATTAGTTTTTTCAGAAGGCATGAAAGTGACCTGCTGGTCTTTTACACCTGCGGGTTTTTTTTGGTTGCTGATATAATAATATGCGCCGACAATAAGCCCTGCAATAATTCCAATGGTCCAGTTGCCCTGACTTGAAAAGAGTAAACCAGCAGGGTCGGCGGAAAATAAAGAAACATCCTTAATAATGACGAATAACTTGGACACCAAAAATACAGTGAAGAAAATATTGAGAAAAATATCATTCCACCCCGTGCGTTCAGAATATTGAATGGTTATTGTCTGAGGGTGAATCAGCCCAGCATTTTCAAGCCTTTTCAATTCTGATTTGAGTAAAAAGCCACAGCTGATTAGTGCCATAACCAGCATAAAGCCAAACATTTTAAAAATGGACGTCCAGTTGTCGGTAGCAGTACCAAACAAGTCGTGAAAAAGGTAGGATAAATCCGGATACATCTGTTATAGTTATTTACTGACAAAAGTAGTGTTTTTATTTTTTTATATGGTGAAGAACACTACCTCTTTGTAAATATGACTTACGTACAAATTTCATCAAAGATGCAAAGCAGCTTGCGGCAAGCCTCAGATATTTCATCTTCGGAAATGATCAATGGAGGGGCAATCCTGAAAGATTTGGAATCAAAAAGAAAATAATCGACTATTAATCCGTTTTCAAAAGCACGAGAAATCACAGGGGTTAACCATTCTTTTTGCCGGAGCTCTACTGCTATCATTAGTCCTGAGGATCTCACTTCAGCAATGGCAGGATGTTGAAGTAACTTGATAAACAGCGCCTCTTTTGCAGAGACATGGCAAATTAAGGATTCCTCAGTCAAAATCCTCAATGCCGCAAGTGCTCCCGCAACGCATACAGGATGTCCACCAAAAGTAGTAATATGACCTAGCATTGGTTTTTTTGCAAATACATTCATGATATGCTTGGGTGCTATAAATGCACCTATGGGCATGCCTCCCCCCATTGCTTTTGCCAGTAGTAGGATGTCCGGAACAACCTGATATTTCTGATGGGCGAAAAAATATCCAGTTCTGCCGAATCCAGTTTGTATTTCATCCAATATGAATAATGTTCCGGTTTGACGACACTTTGTCTGGACCTGTTGTAGATAATTTTCCGCAGGGCATATGATACCTCCCTCTGCTTGGACAGGTTCCATGATGACACAGGCTGTTTTCTCTGTAATTTTATCAAGATCCCCTAAATGATTAAAGCGAATATGTCTTACACCGGGTATCGTGGGTACATAGCTTTTGGTAAAATTAATGTCACTTCGCAAGGCCTCAGCGGCAATCGTACTGCCATGGTATGCCCCTGCAGCACTAATGATCTCATACCTTCCTGTAAATTTTCGGGCTAGTTTTATTGCCCCTTCCACGGCTTCAGCCCCACTGTTGACAAAGTAAATATTGTTTAATCCTTTGTCTATATAACGAAATAATAGTTCAGCGTATCTGGTCTGTGGCTCCTGAATGTGCTCACCATATACCATAGTATGCATATATTTAGAAGCCTGTAGCTTAACCGCATCTACAATTAAAGGATTACCGTGACCCAGCGAACTTACAGAAATGCCGGAATTAAGATCCATATAGGACTTCCCCTTCTTATCGTATATATAAATGCCAGAAGCACTTTCAACTTCCAGTCCAAGTGACTGCTCAGAAGTCTGGGCAATATAATCGTAGAATAATTTACGGTTGACAGACATGACTATAAATAAAAGTAAAATTACGATTAACTATTTTATATGCGCAATTTAAAATTAATTATATAAAATATTTATTATCAGATTATAACATATAAATATAATATTTATTTAATTTAATAATAATACATTATGTATTACATATGTTTATTAAGTATTTATAATTCCTTTTTCAGAAATACAGCAGTGATACTTTCTTTGTTTTGGGCAACTTCCTCTGGGGTTCCTGTACATATAATACGTCCACCGCCCGTGCCACCTTCCGGCCCTAAATCGATAATATGATCTGCCATTTTAATAACATCCATATTGTGTTCAATAACCATGACTGTATTACCTTTATCAACGAGTTTCTGAAGGACATCTAGTAACAATCTTATATCATCAAAATGCAACCCTGTCGTTGGTTCATCAAGAATATACATTGTTTTTCCGGTATCTTTTTTTGACAATTCTTCAGAAAGCTTTACCCGCTGCGCTTCCCCTCCCGATAGGGTAGTAGCTTGCTGCCCTAGCGTAATATATCCCAGACCCACACTATTTAGCGTTTTTAGTTTTCTGTAAATCGAAGGTATATGTTCAAAAAATTCAACGGCTTCTTCCACAGGCATATCCAATGCATCTGAAATGGTTTTACCTTTGTAAAGAATCTCAAGCGTTTCTCTGTTGTACCGCTTCCCCAGACATTTTTCGCAATCTGCCAGCACGTCCGGAAGAAAGTTCATCTCTATTACTTTTTGGCCCCCTCCTTCACAAACGTCACATCTTCCACCGGCAACATTAAATGAAAAACGCCCCGGCTGATATCCGCGTATCTTGGCTTCCGGAACTTCAGAAAATAGTTTTCTGATGTCTGTAAATACTCCGATATAGGTCGCGGGATTAGACCTTGGTGTTCTGCCTATAGGGGCTTGATCGATTTCAAGCACTTTATCAATGAGCTCCAACCCGGAAATACTGGTATACGCCAGTGGTTTTTTAGCACTATTGTAATAATATTGCCGTAGAATAGGATATAAAGTTTCATTGATCAAGGAAGATTTACCACTGCCGGATACGCCAGTGATACAAATCAATTTTCCCAGCGGTATAGAAAGATCTACCTGCTTAAGATTGTGGCCTGTAGCACCTTTTAGAAGGATACTTTGACCACTCCCTTTTCTGCGAATTTCAGGTATTTCTATTTTTAGTTCATTTCTTAAATATCCAGCCGTAGTGCCGGGTAATTTTATAAATTCCTCAGGAGAACCTTCACTCACTATATCTCCTCCATGTATTCCGGCGCCCGGCCCCAGATCAATGATGTAATCAGACGCCATCATGATATCCTTATCATGCTCTACAACAACTACAGAATTACCAATGTTGGATAATTCTCTTAAGGCTTTAATAAGTCGCTGATTGTCCCTCTGATGCAATCCGATACTGGGCTCATCCATAATATAGGTTATCCCGGTCAATTGACTCCCAATTTGAGAAGCCAACCTTATTCTCTGGGATTCTCCTCCGGATAATGTTCTGGTAGGTCGGTTGAGATGGAGGTAGGAAAGTCCAACATCCATTAAAAATTTAATTCGAAGTTTGATTTCCTTGATGACTTCAGACGATATCAGTATTTGTTTTTTATCCATCATTGCAGATACACCTTCCATCCAATCAGCCAGCAAGGCTATCGTCATATTGGCAAGTTCGCCAATATGCTTTTCACCTATTTTGAAATGCAAACTCTCCTTCCGTAGTCTGTAACCTTGACAATCAGGGCAGGAAATTATGGTTAAATAATCCTCTGCCCAACTTCTAACCTTTTCAGACGTTGATTCACTGTACCATCTTTCCAATAGCCTCATCAGGCCTTCACCTGAAAATTGCTGATTGTAATCATATGATGAACCCCAGTTATATCCTGGTTCACCTCCTTCCAACAAAATTTCAAGTGCTTTTATTGGAATTTTTTCTATTGGCGTATTAAAATCAAATTTATATTTTTTAGCAAGGGATTTTAGTTGTCTGAACATGCCGTTGTCCCGAACCTGACCAAGTGGCCTAATGCCCTCCTCCTGTATGGATTTTGATCTGTCGGGTATGATTTTTTCGAGATCTGCAACGTGCTTTTCCCCGATTCCATTGCATGCAGGACATGCACCATAAGGGGAATTAAAGGAAAAATGATTTGGAGATGGTTCTTCATACGAAATGCCGGATATGGGATCCATTAAAGTCTTTGAAAAAGCTTTAATTTCTTCATTATCAATATTCATGACCATGACAAAATCATTGCCCATTTTGAAGGAAAGCTCAAGTGCCTGTTGTATTCTGTCGCGCTTGTCTTCTGATACCGCCAGTCTGTCAATGACAATTTCTATGTCATGAGTTTTATATCGGTCAAGATGCATGCCTGGTGTAATATCCTTCAATGCACCATTTACTCTGACTTTGGTAAAGCCCTTCTTCAAGGTCTGCTCAAATAGTTCCCTGTAATGCCCTTTTCGGGCTCTTACCACTGGTGCTAAAATGGCGATTTTTTTTTCTGCAAAATGCTTGAGTAGATGTTCAATAATCTGTTCGTTTGTATAACGAACCATTTTTTCTCCTGTGATATAAGAATATGCCTCAGAAGTTCTGGCATACAATAACCTTAAAAAATCATAAATTTCTGTGGTTGTGCCTACCGTCGAACGAGGGTTCCAAGCCGTTGTTTTTTGTTCTATAGATATTACTGGGCTTAAGCCTTCAATCTTCTCTACATCCGGCCTGTCCATACTACCCATAAACTGTCGGGCATATGATGAAAAGGTTTCCATATATCTTCGCTGACCTTCAGCGTAAAGGGTGTCAAATGCTAAGGAAGATTTGCCACTCCCACTCAGACCGGTAATAACAACTAGTTTGTTTCTGGGTATTTTAACATGTATATCTTTTAAATTATGCTCTTTGGCACCAGAGATTTCTATACAATCTTCCATAAGTACTTCAGAAACATCCTTAGAGCCCTTTTTTATTGCCATCCTGCTTTAGGTTTTAGCTGACCGCTGATTCGCTGGAGCTCTGTTTCCGTTATACGCGTCATAAACTGACTGTTTATAAGTCTAAATTCGGCATCAATTAAATTATTTTGGGCTTCTCTCAATTCAAATCCCGTGATCGTCCCAATATTGAGCTTTTCCATGCTTATTTCCAGATTTTTTCGGGCTACAGCAACATTGTTTTTTTCCATTTTTTCCAGTTCGAGGAACATCTGATACTGGTTAAATATTTGTGAAAGTTGATTATTTAAAAAAAGCATATTTTGCTCTTTACTCAATTGACGACGTTCTATATCCAATTTGGCAAGCTGAACCTGCCTTCTGTTATTTAGCCCGTTAAAAATAGTCCACCGCCCTGTTAGGCCGTAATTATAGCCTGCATTTTGATTAAATCTAAGGATGCCAATTTCAGCTGCAGACCTGAAAAATGTATAACCGCCGCTTAGCGCTATTTCAGGTAAGTAAGTTGATTTTGCCTCTTTAGTCCTAAGCTTGGCAAGCTGGATTTGCTGGTTTAGTAATTCAACCTCCGGATTACTTTCCAGCGCTTGAGACCATAATTTCTCTAAGGTCAGATTTTTGATCTCTGGTGCAGTTTTTTCAATTTCAAAAGGTGTATTAGCCTCTAGGCCCAACAATGTATTTAATGCAATTTTGGCATTTTCATTTTCCCATATTTGTCGGATGAGGGCTGTACTGTCACTATTTATATCAACAGATGTCTGTATCACATCAAGTTTGGAT
This sequence comes from Saprospiraceae bacterium, assembly GCA_032115755.1. Taxonomy (GTDB): domain Bacteria; phylum Bacteroidota; class Bacteroidia; order Chitinophagales; family Saprospiraceae; genus OLB9. The sequence goes on along the minus strand of JAUMBJ010000173.1, from coordinate 70 downwards.
GCAACGCCTATTTCTTCCTTGGAAACAATAAGGTTTTTTCGGGCTTGCGAAAAATTGACAGCTTCTTCCA
>JAUMBJ010000172.1:0-2433 GCA_032115755.1 Saprospiraceae bacterium | reverse complement strand
GGGTTGCGGCAATACCACACTGGCTATACAATTCAATGTCTGGAACGTCATCCCCCATATATAATATTTCCTCTTTTGTCAATCCGAGAGATGTCACCATTTCCCTAAAAGGGGTGATTTTATCCTGAACCTTGTCGAATATATATTTTATACCAAGCGTTTCAAATCTCTTACGCACACCAACACTAATGCCCTTAGTAATTATTCCAACATGATAACCTTTGTCAAGCGCAAGTTTTACTGCCTGACCATCGCGTACATTCATAGTCCGTAATAATTCACCGCTTTCCGTTACAAGCACTTCACTGTTGGTAAAAACGCCGTCAACATCAAAAATAAAGGTAGTTATATGATTAAAGGCAGAATGGTTCATATGCGAAGACTATATTATTGATTGTCACGCCATTCATACACCCATTTCGCCTGAATTTGTTCAAGGTGTCCCTCCGTGCATTCTTCCTTTTCTCCCTTGAAATTAGGTATTTCAAGTATCCAATCTAGCAAATCAGTAAATCTTACCCTGTAAATATGTCCCTCCGTGAACTCGTCTCCAAAACGTTCATAGAGCTTCATGGCGATATCTTCATGGTCTGCCCAATAGATCGGAAAGTTATTTATGTCATCAAAACCCATAGGTGTTGTACTTTTTAATGTTCGTGTCCAATAATTTGTTTCTGATCTGGAATGATGACTTCAATATCCGCATCTGCTTCCAGAATAATGCATTGACAACCCAACCTGGATTCAAGTCTTGGATTTATTGCTCTATCTATAAAATCTTCTTCCTTGTCTGAAATCTCCTCCAGAAACTCATTTCCTTTCTGAACATAAATGTGACATGTAGAGCAGGCACATACACCTCCGCAGTTATGGTTTAGGTGTATATCATGATCCTCTGTTACTTCTAATATTGAATATCCCTCAGGAGCATTTTCTACAAAAACCTCAGGAATGGCATTATCTTCAAATCTAAACTTAATCCTTGCCATAAACAACATATAATTTGCTTCAAAGAACAAATAAATCTTTGAAAAGTTTAATTTCTGAAAGTTTTACATCTCGATTTCGCGGCGGCCGCTTCTATCAATAAAATTACTGCCTGCTTGCTGCGAAGACATCATAAGGATGTCTTGTATATTGACATGTGCGGGCCTTGTGACAACAAAAAATATAGTTTCAGCTACATCATTAGAATTAAGTGGTGTAAAGTCACTGTAAATATTTGCTCTTGTAGTATCACCGTCAAATCGCACTGCAGCAAATTCTGTCTCTTCGACATGCCCAGGCGATATTTGACTTACCCTTATTCCATGTTGGTATAAATCAAGCCTAATGGATTTGGTGAGGGCATTTACAGCATATTTTGTAGCAGAATAAACGTTGCCATTTGGATAAACTTCGTGACCTGCAGTGGAACAAATATTGACTATATGTCCTGATTTTTTTTCAACCATGGCAGGAGATAGCAATCTGGTTATGTAAAGTAAACCCTTAATATTGGTATCTATCATGGTTTCCCAGTGATTAAGGTCTCCCAAGTGAATAGGAGCAAGCCCTTTGGCAAGACCGGCATTGTTGACCAAAATATCTATTTGACGCCATTTCCCCGTCAGGCTATTACATGCTGCTTGCACTTCTTCCCATTTTCTGATATCAAAGCACAGAGGCAGCACTTCAATTTCATATTTATTTTTCAATTTTTCTGATAATTCCTGAAGTCTATCTTTCCGTCTTCCTGTGATGATCAAATGATACCCGTTTTTTGCAAAAATTTTGGCTGTCGCTTTTCCAATTCCTGAAGTAGCTCCAGTTATGCAAACAATTTTCGGTGTTTTTATTTTATTCATTTTGAATTTCTAATGGCGTTTATAGTTGCTTTAAATTCGCTTTTCTGTTTTTCATATGCTGGTGTAGCCGGTCCTGAAAACCCTGTATAGATTTTTCTGATGACATTATCTTTATCCACATAGAGCAGGGTAGGATAGGATATGAGGGTGTCCAGCTGCGGAATTTGCTTGAGGGCCTCTTTCTTGTCATAATAGCCTCCCCAAAGGATTTCATGGTTCATTTTTGTTTTTTCTTTGTAGGTTTTAAGCACTTGCAGAGCCTTTTCTTTTTCTTTATACCGCTCAAAAGCCAGACTGATAACAGCAACATCCGCAGGTTTTTCCTTATCCATATATTCCTGAATCATTTGCAATTCGTCCATACAATTAGGACACCAGGTTCCCATAATCTGGATCAATTTTATTTTTCCTTGAAATTCAGCATCTGAAAGACTTATTTGTTGATCTTCATGATTAGGAAAAGAAAAGTTGATGGGCCCAGCATTTTTTGCTTTTGTCAATGTATAAGGATTTGCTAATGTTGCTTTATCATCTTTTACAGCTTCCCAGGAAGCGGTATGATGTTTTCCGGATCTGAATGTTCCAG
>JAUMBJ010000171.1:0-15742 GCA_032115755.1 Saprospiraceae bacterium | reverse complement strand
ATACCAGGTCTGGATGTATGAATGGTAACAGTTATTCGCTTAAGTGTCCTTTCAATTACAATTTTAGAAATTCCACCTTTGGCTATACGGGCATTTAGGTATACTCTGATTTTCTCATCTTCCACAACTTTGTTACCAAAGTCCTTCCCACCAAACCAGGAAGAGTCCCATCCTTTAATGATGCCTAATCTATTACCGATTGGATTTGTCTTTTGACCCATAAAAGATATGCTTTAAATTTATTCTTCGATTTTAACTTTATTATCAACTATTATTGTCACATGATTCATGCGCTTTCTAATTCTATGCGCCCTGCCATGAGGTGCTGGACGAAAACGTTTCATTACTGGACCATCATCAACAAAAGCTGTTTTGATGAAAAGCTGGTAATCTTCTGGGCTCAAATCGGATGATTTATTAGCCCAATTTGATACAGCTGACAGTACCAGCTTGTTAAGCCAAACGGATGCCTCCTTATTAGTATACTTCAATATATTGAGTGCATCATCAACAGACTTTCCACGAATATTATCCACAACCAATCTCATTTTTCTGGCAGACATCGGACAATTTCTCAATTTGGCTATTGCTTCCATATGTATGATATTTTAGCTATTATTTATTTATCTATTACCTGAGTGACCTTTAAATGTTCTGGTAGGGGCAAATTCACCCAACTTGTGCCCAACCATATTTTCTGTTATAAATACAGGTATAAATGTTTTTCCATTGTGAACAGCAATCGTATGTCCAATCATATCAGGAATAATCATTGATGCTCTTGACCACGTCTTGATCACAGATTTCTTATTGGTATCGTTTGCTTTTGAAACTTTGTCTAAAAGCTTATGAAATACGTAAGGTCCTTTTTTAACTGATCTAGCCATTTGCTAATTTTTTAAGTATTTATTTCCTTTTAGAAATGATTAATCTTGAAGAAGATTTGTTGACGTTTCTTGTTTTCTGTCCTTTGGCCATAATACCTGTGCGGGATCTTGGATGTCCTCCTGAAGCTCTACCTTCACCACCCCCCATCGGGTGGTCAACCGGGTTCATAGCCACACCTCTTACTCTTGGTCGTATACCTAACCATCTTGACTTACCAGCTTTTCCTGTTGAAAGTAAACCATGATCAGGATTCGATGTTCTTCCCATTACAGCCTTACAAGTTAATAGCACTTTACGCACTTCACCGGAAGGTAATTTAATAATTGCATATTTACCTTCACGACCCATCATAGTGCAATATGTGCCCGCACTTCTGGCAAGCGCTGCGCCTTTTCCAGGTTGCATCTCTATGGAATGAATATTTGATCCCAAAGGAACATCACTTAAAAATAAGGCGTTACCTGTATCAGGTGTAGCTTTACTACCAGAGAGTACTGCATCACCAACCTTTAATTTGTCAGGCGCAATAATATATCGCTTCTCTCCATCTGCATAATTCAACAATGCAATAAAAGCTGTTCTATTAGGATCATATTCTATTGAAACAACCTTTGCAGGTACACCATCCTTGTCACGCTTGAAATCAATAATTCTATATTTTCTTTTGTGACCACCACCTGTATGCCTCATGGTCATTTTCCCTGCGTGGTTTCGTCCACCAGAATTACTTTTACCCTCTACTAGACTCTTTTCAGGTTTACCTGTTGTTATCTCCGCATACGCATTACCTATCTTGTGACGGGTACCTGGTGTAATCGGATTAAATTTCTTAATGGGCATATATTCTACCTTTTAATAATTTCTAAATTATTCCTCATTTGAAGAACCATAAATATCGAGCTCCTCTCCTACTGGAAGCGTAACATATGCTTTTTTATAAGCACTTACCCTACCTCTTACAACTCCTGAACGCGTATTCCTGCTTTTTTGCTTGGCCGGCATTACAGCTGTATTTACATCCAAAACATTCGTACCATACATCTCTTCCACAGCCTTTTTTATTTCAATCTTGTTGGCACTTTTATCAACAATAAAAGTGTACTGATTTTTCTTTGTTGTTCCTTTTTCAGATTTTTCTGAAATAACTGGCTTAATTAATATGCTCTTGCTGCTCATGGCGTATAGATTTTAAATTATTCAGCAATATTCATTGCTTTCACAGAATTCTCTGATAGTATTAAAGTGTCTGCATGTAATACTTCATAGGTATTCATATCCTTAATATGCACTACAGAAGTCCCCTCAATATTCCTTCCAGATAAATAAACATTATTATTATAATCTGAAAGAACCAATAAAACTTTACCTGTAGTCTTGAGATTGGTCAAAATTCCGGAAAAATCTTTTGTACTTGGCTTCTCCATTTGAAAATCTTCCAACACCATAATGTTACCACCTGCAGCTTTATCAGCTAACACAGAAAATTTAGCAAGTGCTTTGACTTTCTTATTGACATCAATATAATAATCGTGCGGTTTAGGTCCGAAAACACGACCTCCACCTCTAAATACAGGAGATTTAGTGGAGCCAGCTCTCGCCGTACCCGTTCCCTTTTGTCTTTTAATCTTTTTTGTAGATCTTGAAATTTCCCACCGCTCCTTGGCCTTGTGAGTTCCTTGACGCTGCGCAGCATTATACTGTTTTACGGCTAAATAAACCGCATGAGCATTAGGTTCAATTCCAAAAATATCATCTGGAAGATCTACTTTTCTTCCTGTACTTTCTCCTTTTATATTTAATACATCAAGTTTCATAATCCGTTACTTTTCAATAATTACGAATGACCCTTTATGACCTGGAACTGAACCCTGAATTAATATCAGATGCTTTTCAGGTAAAAGCTTTACTATTTTCAAATTCTTAGTCTTTACTCGCTCACCACCCATTCTGCCTGCCATACGCAAACCCTTAAATACTCTGGAAGGCCATGCGGACGCACCTACAGAACCAGGTGCTCTAAGTCGGTTGTGCTGACCGTGTGTAGACTGACCAACACCACTAAAACCGTGTCTTTTTACAACACCTTGAAAACCCTTTCCCTTAGATGTTCCAACAGCACTAACTTTATCACCTTCTGTGAATATCTCAGTAATGTCAATCTGATCTCCCAGATTTTTATTTACACCGTAACTGCGAAACTCTACCACTTTTTGCTTAGGAGTAGTTCCTGCTTTATCAAAATGACCTTGTAAGGGTTTTGTTGTTTGTTTTACTTTACCCTCACCATATGCAAGCTGCATAGCGTCATAACCATCACTTTCAATGGTCTTCACTTGCGTTACAACGTTAGGTGAAGCTTCGATAACAGTACAGGCTATATTTTTGCCATCTGCATCAAAAATACTGGTCATGACAATTTTCTTTCCTATTAATCCTTTCATGATTAAAATTTTAAACTAAAGACACCAGACTTTAGAAATCGTACTAAAAAGTACAAAAGAATCTAAAATAAAATAAAATCCAACGGTTACGTGAGCTTAACCTGGATATCCACACCACTCGGCAATTCCAGCTTTGACAATGCATCAACTGTTTTTTGTGTAGGTGTGAAAATCTCGATGACACGTTTGTGGGTCCTCAACTGAAACTGCTCTCGAGATTTCTTATTGACGTGCGGGGAACGCAATACCGTAAATACTTCCTTCTCAGTGGGCAGCGGAATCGGACCAGAAATAACAGCACCGCTGTTCTTTACTGTCTTTACAATCTTCTCAGTACTTTTATCTACCAAGTTGTGATCGTAAGAACAGAGTTTTATTCTGATTTTTTGATTCATAACCTATTTTATTAATTAAAACTCATTTTTTTTGAGGGCGCAAAGATAATTAATATTTTTTAATAATGCAAATTATTGAATAATTTAAATTACTTTAAACCCAAATTCCATGCTTACTTAACTGCTCCCTTTGCCTTTTCAATGATTGCATCAGCAATATTCTTTGGTGCAGGTGCATAATGACTAAACTCCATACTGCTGTTGGCTCTACCAGAAGTTATTGTCCTAAGCTGTGTAACGTATCCAAACATTTCAGATAAAGGTACTTCAGCAGATATCGAAACTGCTCCTCCAGAGCGCGGCTCCTGTCCCTTAGGCATACCCCTTCTTCTGTTAAGGTCACCAATTACAGCTCCAACATATTCGTCAGGTGAAACTACTTCTAGCTTCATAATAGGCTCAAGTAATACCGGCCTACACAACTTAGCAGCTTCTTTAAATCCTTCCTTAGCACATAATTCGAATGCAAGCGGCTTGGAGTCAACAGGGTGAGTTTGACCATCATATAGTCTTACTTTCATACTATCGATATTATATCCTGCAAGTACACCATTATCCATCATAGAATTAAATCCCTTAGTAATGGAAGCGAAATATTCCTTTGGAACAGATCCTCCAAAAATATCGTTGACAAACTGTAACTTGGTTTTTCCACTCTTAAAGTCTTCTGTTTGAAGGAATGCCTCATCAGCAGGCCCTAGCTCGAAAGACATTTGAGCAAATAAACCTGATCCACCTGATTGTTTCTTAAGACGCTCCGTATGTTCAACACTGGCTGTAAGTGCTTCTTTATAATTTACCTGAGGTGCACCCTCATTAACTTCTACCTTAAATTCCCTTCTCAACCTGTCAACAATGATTTCAAGGTGTAATTCACCCATTCCGCTGATAACAGTCTGATTGGTATCTTCATCATATCTTACACGGAAAGTAGGATCTTCTTCAGCGAGTTTTGACAATGCCATTCCTAGTTTGTCAAGATCCTTTTGTGTCTTTGGCTCAATAGCTAATCCAATAACGGGATCAGGGAAAACCATACTTTCCAAAACGATAGGATTATTTTCATCACAAAGCGTATCTCCTGTGCGCAAATCCTTAAAGCCGACTCCCGCAGCAATATCCCCTGCTTCAACCCTTTCAATAGGGTTTTGTTTATTGGCATGCATTTGATACAATCTGGAAATACGCTCTTTATTTCCAGATCTAGTGTTAAGAACATATGAACCAGCATCCAAAGCTCCTGAGTAAACACGCATAAATGCAAGACGACCTACATAAGGGTCAGTTGCGATTTTAAATGCAAGCGCTGAGAAAGGATCATTTACAGAAGGTTTGCGTTCCTCCTCTTTGTCCGTTTTTGGATTTGTACCTTTGATAGCATCAACATCCAGCGGGCAAGGAAGAAAAGCACACACAGCATCCAATACAGCCTGAACACCTTTATTCTTAAATGCAGAACCACACATTACGGGGGTAAATGCAAGATCAATTACAGCTTTACGAATGGCTGCATTGATTTCATCCACAGATATAGTATCAGGGTCATCAAAAAACTTTTCCATTAATGCTTCATCATATTCGGCTACAGCCTCTATCAATTTAGCTCTGTATTCATTCACAACATCCACTAAATCTGCAGGTATATCAATCACCTTATATGTCATTCCCTGATCTTCCTCATTCCATACCATAGCCTCGTTGGTAATTAGATCAACAGCCCCCTTAAACTTTTCCTCTGCACCTATCGGAACCTGAAGCGGAATAGCATTTGCACCAAGCTTTTCTTTGATGTCTTTCACTACATTGAAGAAATCAGCACCAGATCTGTCCATTTTATTGACAAATGCAATACTAGGAACACGATACCTTTCCGCAAGTCTCCAATTGGTTTCAGACTGCGGCTCAACACCATCTACCGCACTAAAAAGAAATACTAATCCATCAAGTACTCTCAACGATCTGTTGACCTCAACAGTGAAGTCAACGTGACCCGGAGTATCTATGATATTAAAATGATACGAATTTGTGTTATCAATGTTTTTACCTTGAACAGTTGGATAATTCCAAGCACAAGTAGTGGCCGCAGAAGTAATTGTGATACCTCTTTCAGCTTCCTGTTCCATCCAGTCCATCGTAGATGCACCATCATGAACTTCCCCAATTTTATGGGTCTTACCAGTGTAGAATAATATCCTTTCTGTTGTGGTTGTTTTACCTGCGTCAATGTGCGCTGCAATACCTATATTTCTCGTATATCTTAAATCTTTTCCCATGGTATATTAAAAATAAAATGTGTTTTCAAATTATAAAAAAAAAGCATGTCACCAGACTATGCTTTGAAATGAGCGAAGGCTCTATTGGCTTCAGCCATTTTATGGGTATCTTCCCTTCTCTTTACAGAAGCTCCTTCCCCTTTACTGGCCGCAATCAACTCAGCTGACAACTTCTCTGCCATTCCCTTTCCACTTCGAGCTCTTGAAAACCTTATCAACCATTTCATTCCAATAGAAATCCTTCGGGCAGGTCTGATTTCAGTAGGAATCTGAAAAGTTGCCCCTCCAATACGCTTACTTCGTACTTCTACCGCAGGCATTACATTTTCCAAAGCCTTTTTCCAGATTTCATGAGGGTTTTCATTGGTTTTTGTCTCTATCTTGTCCATAGCATCATAGAATATACCATAAGATACAGACTTTTTACCCTCCCACATCATATTGTTGACGAACTGGGTAACCATTGGATCATTAAATCTTGGATCCGGCTGGATGATTCTTTTTTTAGGTTTTCTTTTTCTCATCTTTTCTGTTGTGTATTATAACTTTGAAAAAGTAATTATTTCTTAGGTGCCTTAGCTCCATACTTGGATCTACTCTGTAATCTCTTCGCCACCCCTGCAGTATCAAGCGCTCCCCTCACAATAGTATATCGCACTCCAGGAAGATCTTTGACCCTTCCACCTCTTACCAAAACTATCGAGTGCTCCTGGAGATTGTGACCCTCACCCGGAATATATGCAATTACCTCTATCTGGTTGGTAAGTCTTACCTTAGCTACCTTTCTCAATGCCGAATTAGGCTTTTTAGGGGTAGTCGTATATACCCTGGTACAAACTCCACGCTTTTGAGGACATGCGTCAAGTGCTCTTGACTTTGAAGTAACTACTACTTTCTCTCGACCGTTTCTAACTAATTGGTTTATAGTTGGCATCCTATAAAAATTTTATACTTTGTTGTAAAGATTATTAATGCTTTTTTAAAAAGAGTTGCAAAGGTAAAACTTTTTTCAGTAAGTTAGTTACTAGAACTGGTAATTTTTTTCTTAATTTATTAAAAATTAGATTTTTACACTCAATGAGTGATTAACCGGTATAATTAAAATCAGAAGTAAATCAATAAAATTTATCTTTACGTTATTAATACCATATTTTTTCTTGAAAAAAATCCTTATCATAAGATTTAGCTCCATTGGAGATATTATTATCACTACACCTGTAATACGCTGTGTTGCTTTACAAACAAGTGCCGAAATTCACTTTCTGGTTAAGCCTAATTTTGCCAGTATATTAGAACATAATACCTATATTCAGAAAATACATCGCTATAAAGATATTCAAACAACAAGAAAAATGATCAACGAAGAAAAATTCGACTTAATCATTGATCTTCAGAAAAATTTAAAATCATTACTTGCAACGTTTCTTCATACTTCCCCTGTTGTAACCTTCAACAAGCTGAATATCAAAAAATGGTTATATGTAAAGTTTAAGATAAATTTTCTACCACCGATACATCTGGTAGACAGGTATTTCGATGCACTTAGACCATACCATATCACTAATGACGGTAAAGGGCTTGACTTTTTTTTTCACCCGAATAAGCCATCATACAATCTGCCTTTGGATCTGAATGAACGATATAATGTTTTAGTCATGGGTGCAAACTATTTTACAAAAAGAATTCCAATATCCAAATGTAAGGAGATTATTGCTTCAAGTCCTTACCCGGTCATCCTCTTGGGTGGCAGTGATGTACGCTTGGATGCAGAAGAACTTTGGCAATACTTTCAAGAGAGCACTATTAATATGGTTGGTAAAATCACATTGGAAGAATCCGCGCTGATTATAAAAAATGCCATTACTGTATTTACAGGTGACACAGGGCTTATGCACATTGCAGCGGCCTTGCAAAAAAATATCGTCGTTCTTTGGGGTAATACGACACCTGCCTTAGGAATGTACCCATATTTTGGAAACCATGGCAATGGAAGTTATATTGCAGTTGAAAATCTAAAGCTATCATGCAGGCCTTGTTCCAAATTAGGATATTCATCTTGCCCAAAATCACATTTTAAGTGCATGCATGATCTAGACCTTAACTTTTTGAAAATGCGCGATGTCCAGTGATGATGATTTCTGTCCCTTGTGTCTGCATAGAGGACCAGAAATATGGAAATTTCCTAATGACCCCCGGGAATACATGTTCTGTAAAACTTGTTATTTAGTTTTTACATCCAAAAATACACACCCTGATCAACAAACCGCAAGGAACCGGTACTTACATCACTTGGCTGACGCAGGAAGCCCCGGACATATCAACCATCTGATGAAAGCTATTAAACCAGTTGAGAAGATGCTAAATGATCAAATCCATGTACTGGATTATGGTTGCGGACCAAAACCTGTTTTAGCTGATCTACTGTACACTTTGGGATGTAACTGTCAAAACTATGACCCTATTTTTTACCCGGCAGACTTATCGGTTAATACCTATGACGTTATATTTTGTATTGAAACAGCAGAACATTTTTCTGACCCATACCAGGAGTTTTCCGAAATGCAGAAAGTACTTAATCCCGAAGGACTAGTGATATTAATGACAGGTCTTTACAAAGATAAACTGCAATTTTCAAACTGGTTTTACAAAAGAGATTTTACACATTTATCATTTTTCCATCAAAGAACAATGACTTATATTTCCCAAAAAATGAATTGGCAACTTTTATACGAAGACGGTACTTCCATAACCGTTTTTAAAAAATCATTTTGTAAATGAAGCTTTTTTTACCATGTATTGTAACTTTTGCATATAGTCTCGCTTTTCTTTTCCAGGTGCAAATATAAAAGCGTCAATAAATATAAGCTCGTTTCGCTGTTTGTTGTGCCAAAGGTAACTAGCATAGGGACCTCCTTTAAAATCATTTACAGTTTCCCATATACCCCTGACCTCTTTCAAATAATTACCATCGCGGTCATGAATATATTCTACGATGGGCAAATCTTTTACATTTGTACTCATATATGCTCCCTCTGCCAATGTAGTAATATATTTTTTTCCATATTCATTGCGCATCCCAATGATAGATTCTTTTTCAAATTGGGATGAACTGGTGTAAGGCACCCTTCTAAATACAAGATTTTCTAATACATCTTTTTGATCCATACGAATCCACAGAAAATTATCATCCAAAATTGCCTGTTGAAAAAACTCTGGAATAGCCATATCAATGCCAAAGCTATCACGAATTATTTTCATTAAAGCCTTATTTTCACCTGCTACTCCATAAATTGCATCATGCAATGACTTTTCATCATGTTTGTGTATGCGCTGAGCAACAACTTCAAAGCTTGCAGAAACAGCCTTTTCCAACTTTTCAACACCATAAGCAAATAAATAAACAAGCAACTGACCTTCCGCCCATTTATCTCTACCTACGAGCATATTGAAAGAACTATCAACCCTGGCTTTAGCCAGCTTTTCTTCACCAAGGTCCTGCATTACCATACGTGTTACATCACTAAAGGTATCCGAAAGATCAGCTATGATAAGATAAGTTTTCAATTCTTTCTTGTAGGGATCCTTGACCAGATCTTCCATATCAAGAAATCTTAAATCAAAATATGGCTCCGGGGCTGGTGTTACGGGATATTCCCCCGCATAATAATTATCAATACTATCTTTTAGATTACTGACATTAAATTTTTTGTCTAATATGACATCAATTTTATTAATCCTCCCAATTGCAAGAGGTTTGTTCAATGGGTTTTCAGCTGTGCCTCCACAGGAGAATAAAAAAATCAATAGAAAATAATATAATGTTTTTTCCGAAAAAAGGAATTTTGAAATTGTCATGAAATCATGGTTATTGATAGCAAAGATATATTATCGTTTCGTAGTTTTAAAATTCACATAAACAGTTTTACATCATTGATTGTTTGTCCTGCATATGATTTGACAAAAGCCTTAGTACTTTATGGTCAGCTTTATAAAATTCACCATTTTATCAAAAATCAAAGTTACATCCGTTTAAACTGAATTTCAGTACATTGCATTTAAACTAATCCAGTGTTGAAATTTGATCGACATACACACGCTTCTTAATCGAAAAAAGTCAAATGTTTATTATGAAGTACTATTATTGGGCGAGTCTTTTTTTAGTATTTTTCTCCTGTGGTAGTGAGGAAAAAGTTGTTATCAACAAAAATATTGAAGTTGATACAAAAATTTTCAGAACTGAAAAATTAATATTTTCTTCAGATAACGCGGATTCTATTTTTAAAGCTTTAGATAGTCTAAAAAATGTACATCCTGCATTTTATAACCTTTATTTTAGGCAAGTTTTCCCAATAAGTAACAGTATTAGCCCTGATACCATTACTCAGGCAATACTTCATTATATGGAATTTAAGGAAAATAGAGCACTTATAGAGATGGTGTTGAAAGAATTTCCGCTGGACAATGACATTAAAGCAGCATTTGACGAAGCCATGGGTTTTTACAAATATTATATTCCAGAGGCATCCATTCCAAAAATCTACACATTTATTTCCAATTATAATTTCCAGGCGTTTATCTTTCAGGACGAAAATGGTCAAGATGCTGTTGCTATCGGACTTGATATGTTTTTACATCCGCACCAACGCTACAAAATGATTGACCCAAATAATCCGGTATTCTCAGACTATGTCACCAAGACCTGGACAAAAGATTACATAGTAAGAAAGGTACTCGAGGTTTGCATGACCGACTACTTCCCTCAGGAACAACAAACTAATTTACTGGATTACATGGTATATCATGGAAAGCTGATGCATGCTTACACCAAATTTTTACCTGAAAAACACGACTCAGTAATCACAGAATATACTTTAAAAGATCTAACCTGGTGCGAAAAAAATGAAAAGCAAATGTGGTCATTTTTCCTAGAAAAGAATTTATTTTTCAAACCTCTTGATGCGCAGTCCAATAAATATGTTTTCCAAAGCCCAGACTCCCCTGGTATGCCATCAGAGTCGCCTGGAAGAACCGGAAATTACATTGGTTGGAAAATTGTGGAGCGGTTTATGGAAAAAAACAAAAATATAACGCTGGATTCGCTTTTTAAAATTAGAGATTCGAGAATTATCCTCGAGCAGTCAAAATATAAGCCGTCTAAAAATTAATTGGAAGTTTATTGATATTTAACTTATCTTTGTATTCTTATTTCATCTATTAAATAGAACCATAATGTTCAATCTTATATTTGGGCTGGGACCTCAGGAACTCATTGTTATTGGTATGATTATACTTGTTTTTTTCGGAGGAAAAAAAATACCCGAACTAATGAAAGGTCTTGGAAGTGGCATTAGAGAATTTAATAATGCAAAAAACAATATACAAGCTGAAGTGAAAGAAAATATGAAGGAACTGGAGAATAAAAATTAAATTCACTTTTCTCCCTCTTTTGTATGTTTCTGAAATCACAGAATAGCTTTTTACACCTTTGTATTTTAGGAATATTTTATATTCTTCCCTCATTAGCTTTTTGTCAGTTTAACCCGGAAAATGCTGCTCTTCGAGAAAAAGCATTATTGTTATCACAACGTTTCATCATCACTGACGGCCACGTAGACCTACCGTACCGCCTTAAAATTAAAAATTTCAGATTTGAAAAGGAATTTAGTGGAATTCCTGTATCTTCTGATGAAGGTGATTTTGATTATGTTCGAGCCAAGGAAGGAGGCCTTGATGCACCTTTTATGTCTATTTACATCCCTGCATATTATCAGGAAAACGGCGGTGCCGTAGCACTTGCAGATAGCTTAATCAATATGATTAGCTTTATAGCTTCCGAAAAAAAAGAATATTTTGAGATTGCTACTTCCCCTGATGATATAATCCGAATTAAAAATCAAGGTAAAATTGCACTGCCTATGGGAATGGAAAATGGGGCTCCTGTTGGCGAAGACCTTAACATGATCAGTTATTTCAAAAATAAAGGTATCAGTTATATAACTTTAACGCATTCAAAGGATAATAGTATTTGTGATTCCTCGTATGATACGACAAGGACATGGAAAGGTCTGAGCCCATATGGCTATCAGGTAATTGACGAAATGATGAAAAATAAAGTCATGATAGATATTTCTCATGTGTCAGACTCTACATTTTATCAGGTAATACGGCATGTTAAGGTTCCTGTGATAGCATCACACTCCTCTTGCAGGTATTATACGCCAGGTTTTGAAAGAAACATGAATGATGACATGATTTTAAAACTCAAGGAAAATGGCGGTGTGATTATGATAAATTTTGGTACCACGTTTCTTGACAGTGAAGTAGATACATACAATCGGAATAAGAAAGTAGAACTAGATAGTATTATTCAGTCCAAGAACTTAACCCCTGGTAGCCCCGAGGCGAAGGAAGTGGAAGAATCTTTTAAGAAAACATTTCCCAGGCTATTCGCTGATGTACATAGAGTGGCTGATCATATAGACAGAGTTGTTTCCATTGCTGGAATTGATCACGTAGGCCTAGGGTCTGATTATGATGGTGTCGGAGATTCCTTACCCGTCGGATTGAAAGATGTCAGTGATTATCCAAATTTGATCTATGTATTACTTGAGCGGGGATATACTGAAAATGATATAGAAAAAATTTGCTCTGGAAATCTTTTCAGGGTATGGAATAAGGTGTTAAAATATTAATACCTGAGGGAACAAAATAGTATTATTTTTTGTTTTACATCCAAATTTTATATCATGGAATCCTTAATATTAGAAGTAGAAAACATTAAATGTGGTGGTTGTGCTAACGGTATAAAGCAAAGGCTACAAAAAATAGATTCGACTGCTACGATAGATGTCGATGTTGCTCAAGGCACCGTTAAAATAATGAGCGAATTGCCGATTAGCAAAGATATTTATTCTGACATACTCAAGCAAATGGGATATCCAGAGGCTGGAGAAGGAAATTTAGTTACCACAGCCAAATCATACGTTTCCTGCATGATAGGCAAAATGAGCTAGAACGCTTTGCCAAATTCAAAAAAACACCCGACTTAGCCAGGTGTTTGTTCTACATCTAAACCTTTTTAGGTGGCAAATCAAAAGCTCTTGCATCGTCCGTAAATTTATCCCGATGCGCGCCGTCACAAAACGGCTTGTTTTGCGAAAGACCACATCTACAAAGACTTACTGTTGTCCTGCCGCCCAAGCCATAGGAATTACCCATCGCATCTTGTATGTCAAACGCTCCTTCGACTTTGATGCTACCGTTTGGGTTAATGGTAATTTTTGTCATGATTTTTAATTTTATAATGGTGAAATGCTGAAATTTAAAAAAAGTTTAGCGCATCAATAAAAGAATGAAATCATTTATCTTCATTAAATTATCTTTTTATTACATACCCCCCCTATTATTTTCCAATAGTTTTAAATTTATTATTTATTTTCAGATACAACCCTGTTTTTTTAGGGGTTAATATTGATTTTTATAATGTTTTAATTAATTTTGTCTTATTATTAAAAAAATTATAATTACCGCCATGGCAACAATTAGATTCGCAGCTTTACAAGAATCCCGAAACAGAAAACCAATATCCATTGCCGAAATAAGCCAGTCCAGATCTGACATTTTCGCTCAAAATGTATTTCATTCGAATGCATGTCGACAATTTATGCCAAAAGAAGCTTTTCAGGCATTACAAGAAGCTATATCTCACGGCAATAAAATTGACCGAAAAATTGCTGATCAAGTGGCAGCAGCTATGAAGGCATGGGCAATTTCCAAAGGTGCCACACATTATACGCATTGGTTTCAGCCTTTAACGGGCTCTACTGCAGAAAAGCATGACTCTTTTTTTGAAATATCCAGTGATGGTTCAGCGCTTGAAAAATTTGATGGTGGTCAGTTGGTACAGCAGGAACCTGATGCTTCAAGCTTTCCGAATGGCGGTATAAGAAACACCTTTGAAGCTCGAGGATATACAGCATGGGACCCCACATCGCCAGCCTTTATAATTGGAACGACGCTATGCATTCCAACAGTATTTGTTGCATATACAGGTGAAGCACTTGACAACAAAACACCTTTACTGAGGGCGCTCCAAACCATTGATCATGCAGCTACGGAGGTTGCCAGATACTTTGATAAGAATGTAAATAAAGTTATAGCTACACTTGGCTGGGAACAGGAATATTTTCTGATCGACAAAGCGCTGGCGGACTCCAGGCCTGATTTATCCATTACTGGTAGAGTCCTATTAGGACACCAAGCTGCAAAAGGACAGCAGCTTGAAGATCACTATTTTGGATCGATACCGGAAAGAGCACTGGCATTTATGCGGGAACTGGAAATAGAATGCATAAAACTTGGTATTCCTGTAAAAACAAGACATAATGAAGTAGCGCCAAACCAGTTTGAGCTTGCCCCAATT
Source organism: Saprospiraceae bacterium (assembly GCA_032115755.1). Lineage (GTDB taxonomy): Bacteria > Bacteroidota > Bacteroidia > Chitinophagales > Saprospiraceae > OLB9. Next base: position 1,323 of record JAUMBJ010000171.1, on the reverse strand, counting down.
TTTGAAGAAACCAACTTGGCAGTTGATCACAATTCACTCCTCATGGATGTCATGAGTAAAGTAGGAGCTCGTCACCATTTTGCGGTGCTATTGCACGAAAAACCTTTTGCAGGCGTAAATGGTTCCGGAAAGCACAACAATTGGTCCCTGGCCACCGATACTGGTGTAAACCTGTTAAGTCCCGGCAAAACACCTAAGAGTAATCTGATGTTCCTTACATTTTTTATCAATACCATTAAAGCCGTACAGGAATATGCTGATTTACTGCGTGCATCAATAGCATCGGCGAGTAATGACTTTAGATTGGGTGCAAATGAGGCTCCTCCAGCCATTATTTCTGTATTCATTGGGCAGCAATTAACTCAGGTATTGGATGAACTAGAAAGGGTGACTGATGGCAATCTCAGTCCGGAAGAGAAAACAGAACTCAAACTCAACGTCGTGGGTAAAATACCTGAAATTTTGCTGGATAATACAGATCGCAATAGGACTTCTCCTTTCGCCTTTACAGGGAATAAATTTGAATTCCGAGCTGTTGGTTCTTCTGCCAACTGTGCTAAACCTATGACTATATTAAACACCATTGTTGCCCAGCAACTTAGTGTCTTTAAAAAAGATGTAGATGCATTAATTGATCAAAAGGGCATGAAAAAAGACGACGCCATCTTTAATGTTTTGAGGGAGTACATCAAATCTTCGAAAAATATTAGATTTGAGGGAGATGGCTATAGTAATGAATGGGTTATGGAAGCCGCAAAACGCGGATTAAGTAACTTGACCAACACCCCTGAAGCACTTAAAGCTCAAATAACAGACAAAGCCGTCCAGCTTTTTCTTCGTCATGGCATTATGAACGAAACCGAAATCATGGCCAGGTATGAAATTGAGTTAGAAGATTACATTAAAAAAGTACAAATTGAGGGCAGAGTGCTGGGAGATATTGCAACTAATCATATTATCCCTACAGCTATAAATTATCAAAACAGACTTATACAAAATGTGCGGGGATTAAAAGAAATTTTTGGCGACAATTACGAAAACCTAGCCAGTGAACAAATTGATATCATCAAAGATATTTCAAGACATATTACAGAAATTAAATCTAATGTCGATGCCATGGTAGAAGAACGAAGAAAGGCCAATAAATTAGACCACGCAGAAGAAAAAGCACATGCTTATTGCTATAAAGTCAAACCTTATTTCGAAGTCATTCGGTATCACTGCGACAAACTTGAAATGACTGTGGATGATGAAATCTGGCCATTAACAAAATATAGAGAGTTGCTGTTTACCAGATAATTTTATCAATCATTAGTAAAAATA
>JAUMBJ010000170.1:0-3553 GCA_032115755.1 Saprospiraceae bacterium | reverse complement strand
AACCGCTACTACATATGTATGGTCAAATTTATCCGGAATCACCATGGGTACAGGAGATTCATTTTCATTTGATTATAACGGTGATACCATTCTTGTCGTAACAGCAACTGATCCTTTTGGGTGTAGCAATACGGACACATTGAAAATAACGACATTTCAGTTTGAATATACCATTGTAAAGCCTGCTGTTTCATGTGATCAGGAAGAAGCACTGGTCTCTGTCATTTTGGACAATCCGGCCAACTTTAATCTCGAATGGTTGCCAGCTGGATCTGTTGTGACTGCAACTGGCAATAGTGCCACCATTATAGCAGAACGAGGAAAAGAATATATACTTAAATTAACCAGTGTCGAGCCATCCTGCATGAAGCTTGATACCTTCACGCTTGACATCCCACCAACCATTCAAGCTTCGCTTATGGCAACACCACAATGTGAAGGGAAAGAAGGTCAGGTCATGGTTGTGGTAGATCAGCCACAGAATTATATGATTAGCTGGTCCCCCGCAGCAGGCGACAAGGATAAAGCTAACTTTGTATACAGTCCAGGTATGAATATTAAAGTATTTCTTAAAGATAATGCTACCGGGTGTACAGATAGTTTTGATATCAGTCCGGAGGTTTACTTGAAGCCAGAAGTGGCACTGGATATTGTGCAGGATACCATATATGAATATGATACCATTGATATCATTGTTGTAGATCCTATTACAGGCCATTCGTATGTATGGAATACCTCAGCCAGTGATACGCTTAGTGGTATAACTGTCGTTCAGACAGCTTCAGGCAGTTATACAGTTACTGTTACAGATGAAAATGGCTGTGAAAATACAGCCACCATATCTGTGGATGTCAGAGAATTGAAATGTGAGGAAAGTGACTTTTTTATACCCAATGCATTCAGTCCAAATGGAGATAATATAAACGACCAATTGTTTGTTAGGAGTGTTATAATTGACAGGGTAACCTCTTATGAATTTGTGGCGTACAATCGGTGGGGTCAAGAAGTCTTTAAAAGCTTGGATAAATTTGTGGGATGGGATGGTACCTTTAAGGGGGAAACCCTTTCGCCAGATGCATTTGCCTATTATATTAAGATTACATGCCAGAATGATGTGCGTTATGAGAATGCAGGTAATATTAGCTTGATGAAATAAGTGGTAAATGTGGAGGCTACATGACGAAATCATGACATTGATTTCTTAAGTATTTGTAAAAACATCAGAATAAATGGTTTGATATATATTTGATCATTAATCAAACCCATATTCAATAACTACGCGAAGCTCACCAGTTTTAGCAGTAAAACCAACAAAAAGCTTATTAATAATCCTGCAGTAATTTTAGCAAATTCTGTGAGCACGATGATAGCGGTTTTTTTAGGAATGATTCGGTGAGTTTTATATTGTAGGGACAACTCCCTTCCGCCCATAATACCAAGAAATACCCATGTGGTACTAATCAGATTTTTTTCTCCCCAGATATTGAAATAGTCTTCGATAAATAGAAAAAGCAAGATGCCAAAAAATAAGTCAATAAATGTGGCAGAACGGATATCTGAAAAATTTCTTTTGTTTCGAATGACATCCATAATTTTACCTCCTCTGTCAGCGAATAGAAGGAGTAACATCACATTTACAATAAGAATACTTATAATAAACTCCTGAAATTCTATCCCTTTCCCCTGATGTAGAAAAACGTATATATTTCCTGCATCTTGTAGTATCCATTGAATCCATAAAAATAAAGTTGCCATAACCTGCAGTGGCCGCCAATATTTTAAGGAATTTTCAGATATCTTTTGGACATTGTATTTCATTTCTAATTTATATAGCAACAAACCATATATTAAAAGTGAAAACAAAAATGCGGAAAAGTATCCAACAATAGCCTTTTGGGTCATTTTCCCTAACCTTGTGTCCGGATTAAAGATATTGTCGGTAATGGCAAATAAATCTGCCGGAACTTCCGATAGGGAGAAAAAAGTGAGTATCATAAATGTAGTACTCACAGGTATGCCATATCGAGTAATGATTAATAAAACAAGCGGAGGTAAAATATGTACAGGCGTAAAGTGATTTATTTCAGGAAGATGCGATAGTCGTCCGAAAGACACATCACCCTGAAAATAACCCCACATTAATAAAACGCTTAATACTAAAGCTGAAAAAGCATACATGGTGCTCCAGGAAATGTCTTTTTCGTTGGAAGAGAAAAATGTTCCAAGTGTTTGAATAAAGTCATTTCCGATGACAGCATAAGCTGAAAGTGCAAATCCAAGCCACATCAATGTTGTGGATACATCCATAAATATTGGATTGATATACGCAAAAATAAAAGTATTTATAAGTTTAGCTTAATGATAGCTTAATATTTATCCACAATCCTGAAAAACTTAACATTGGAAGCAATTACTACTAGGATATATTGACCAAAAAAACTGCAAATTATTTGTTGATTTATTGTATTAATGCTGGGTTTTATGGATTCAAATACACGAAATTCCAGTATGCTTATGATACTATTAATATACATATTACACTTTTTAAAAAAAAATATTTTTATACTATATGCCAAGTAAAAGTTCTATCTCAAAGCAGAGCTAACCTAACTAAATTAATAGAAACATCGGGAAAAAATCGTAAACTGAACAATATGTCAGTATCTCCAGCTTTTCAGATCAGCGCCAGGTGGGGCTGTTTTTGGCAACTCATTCGTCCATTTGGGAATAAACATCCGGTGATACCTAAGTCGTGATATGGCATTAGGCTGACTATGATCGCCATTCCAGCAATGTTCTGCTCGATCACCATAGTCTACATCCCCGTCATAATATGGGTTTGTAGTTGCCTCCAGGCGTTCTTCTGTCAGATACACGGCATTATTGAGGTAGTAATTATCCATGTCTCCGCAATAAATCCTTATTTTGCCTTTCAGTTTAGGTCCGAGTTTATTCCAGTCTCTATACATGATGTAAGAAAGGTCATAATTTTCTTTCCAATAAGCTGCTACGTCTTTATCAATTTGTCCGGTATTGCGATCCCATAATCGTTTGGGATATCCATCGACATCCAACGGAGAATACGTAGCTTCCCAGATATCCCATTGCTGACCTGATCGACATTTATCGCCTAGCACTATTTCGCGCTGACAGACTTCCTTGAGGGTACAGCTGATATGACCTAGATAATTGCGTGTACCTGGACGTTCGGTTTTTTTGAAGGTCGAGGGAATATAATATGCATTTTCGTCTTTATAAATATCTACTACGGTAAATGCCCTGAAATCTATAGGGTCAGGACAGGCTGCAAAGCAACCGTTGTACTCTTCGGGGTAAAATACCTGTGCCGCCAGTGCTTCCCATCCTCCGGTCGATCCCCCATACATAAATCTTGCCCATCCTTCACCTATGCCACGAAATGTCATTTCTATATAAGGGATGAGTTCGTAAGTTATGGCATCTCCCCACGGCCCTTGTGCTGCAGAATTGACGGCATATGAGTCGTCGTAATAAGGGGTAGGGTGCTGAATTTCTATAGCAATTACCCTAGGAA
>JAUMBJ010000169.1:0-5205 GCA_032115755.1 Saprospiraceae bacterium | reverse complement strand
TCTCGAATTCTTCATTTGGGGTGGATGGTTTGTCACATTAGGAACGTTTTTAGGAAACAATATGGGGGCCTCTGGAGAAGCTATTGGTCAGGCATTCAGTACCCAATCATGGGGTGCTATTATTGCCCCTTTTATTATTGGGTTGATCGCAGATAGATATTTTAATGCAGAGCGCATACTGGGCGTACTGCATATAGTTGGTGCCATATTGATGTACCTGATGTCTTCTTCAGAAAATTTTGATAGTTTTTATCCTCTGGTTCTGGGGTATATGATTGCATATATGCCTACACTGGCACTCGTAAATTCTGTAGCGTTTCACCAAATGAAAGATCCCGCTAAAGAATTTTCTCAAATAAGGGTATTTGGAACCATCGGTTGGGTAGTAGCTGGACTGGCTATTTCCTACATTTTTGGCTGGGACAGCAAGGAAGCCATTGCAGAGGGTATGCTTAAAAATACCTTTTTAATGACTGCCGCTGCCTCAATTGTATTGGGACTTTTAAGTTTTACACTACCAGCTACTCCCCCTAAGGCTGATCGAAATAAAGCGGTAAGCTTGTCTGATATTCTTGGTCTCGAGGCATTAAAATTATTTAAGGATAAAAACTATCTGATTTTTTTCCTGTCTTCTATTCTCATTTGCATTCCGCTGGCATTTTATTATCAGAATGCCAACACATTCTTAGTAGATGCAGGTATGGAAAATGCTACAGGAAAAATGACACTGGGGCAAATTTCAGAGGTATTATTTATGTTGTTATTGCCGGTTTTTTTCAAAAAGTACGGATTTAAAAATACTATTCTGGTGGGTATGCTGGCATGGGCAATAAGGTATGTTTTATTTGCATATGGAGATGCCGGTTCTCTTACGTTTATGTTGCTTATGGGCATTGCACTTCACGGTATATGTTATGACTTTTTCTTTGTTAGCGGTCAGATCTATACGGATGCCAAAGCTGGACCTACCGTCAAAAATGCTGCTCAGGGACTGATTACCCTGGCTACCTATGGTATTGGTATGCTGATTGGATTTTGGGTTGCCGGAAAAATTGTGGAAAGCCATAAAATTGCCGATCCTGATTTGGGGGGAGCTTCCATGACAGACTGGAATGCGGTGTGGTTATATCCGGCAGCTTTCGCCGCAGTAATTCTGGTTATATTTCTGTTTTCTTTTAAAAACGAAAAGGTTGAAGCGTCGGCCTAAACCTAAAGCACAAAAAATCATTGCAGTAGTATATCAGTGTTGATTTCGTTTAATATATAATTTCCACTATGCAACGCGCCAGAATTCTAAATTAATGATATGCATAGACTGGCGAAATTTATAAGTGTCTTTGGTCCTTGGCTGCTGCCTATATGGTACGTGGAAGCCTTGAGCAGTTCAGGGCTCATCGATAAAAAACCATGGCTGATTTCCCTATTTTTAGCTTTGTTGGTCCTTGGTGCTTTTACCGGATTATGGCTGAGAAGTGTTGGAGCTTTATGGTCAACAGGTAAAATGAAATCATTGCTCACATTAGCTCTGATGCTCCCTGCAGGAATGCTGCTCATAAACCAAACATGGCTTAATGTCATTGCCGGATTTTTCCTTGGAATTAGCTTTTGTTTTGTTTCAAAATCGATTATTGAAGCAGCTATTTCTATGGCATTGGCCGCTTTTTTTTCAGGTATTTTTACTCTTTTTGATATCATGCCTTACTTTACCTATGTAAATGTGGCCATAACTGCTTTGATTATTGCTGCAGTATGGTCAGGTCATCAAAATATATTTTTCGGAATTCAACCTGTATTACCCACTGTCAAGGTAAATTCATTATGGTTTAAAGTACTGACAACTACCCTATTTTTTAGCTTAATTTTTTGGGCATTTAATTTTATAATATGGCAATATATCGTTGTAAGCACCATGTTGGATCAAGCTTTTTATATGATATTTTTAAGTATAGTAACAGGTATTTTATTTCCTTTCTCCTTTTTACTGGCTAAAAAAGTAAATCCAAATAAAACGCCTGCATTTTCTTTCTGGATATCATTTTGCTGGATGATTTCCAGTGGTTATTCGGCTTATACCTTTGAACTATCGTGGATAGTCATGTTTTCCCTTACTATTTTACTATTTGGTCTGTTGTCGGGGGTTGTTTTTAATCAATATCAGCCTTCGATGGATTGGTTATCTGCAAAGCAATATAAAAGTATGGTATTGGTTGCCTTAATCATACAGATATTTTGGGTTTTCTGGGATTCCGACTTTATAACAAAGCTTGATGCTATGAAAATGCCGGAGCGTTTTCGACTGTTAGCCCTTGGTCAGATGAAGATTAAGCAAATCAACGTATTTCCTGCATTGGTAGTCATAGCTTTGGGCGTCTTCTTTACCAAATACCAAAAGCAACTCACGACATCCAAAAAGTGAGAGGTTTTTTTGATGTAAAAAAGCTTTCCCGATTTGTGGACTTAGATCATTACTATCAATAAATTTTGGAGTACATTTCCTGCTCCAACATCATTCTAAGCGCCGCAAGTTCCTTGTATTTTTCTCGGGCTTCGGCGGCGGGGTAGCCAAAATATACTTTTCCGCCATCCAAATTTTTAGATACGCCGGATTTAGCCAAAATGACTGCTCCATCTCCGATATGCAGGTTTTGTGCAATTCCTACCTGACCATAAATGACAGCCCCGTCTCCAACGATAGTTTTACCGCCTATACCAACCTGTGCAGCCAAAAGGCAGTGTTTACCAAGTACCACTCCGTGTCCTAAATGAACCTGGCTATCCAGTTTTGTTCCTTCCCCTATAATTGTTTCTCCGGATACGCCGCGATTGATGGTACAACCTGCCCCTATGACGACATCATTTTCAATGATCACGCTGCCGCAAGAATGCCATTTGATATATTTGCCATTTTCTTTCTTAAAGTAAAAAGCATCTGTTCCAATAAGTGCGCCCGCCTGTACAATACACCGGTCACCAATAACGGTGTCATTTCCAATATAACTACCCGCCTGAATGTAACAATCATCACCAATCACTACGCGATGTCCAATGACTACCTGTGGCTCTATGATGGTATTTTTTCCGATAGTGTATTCATTTTCGCTCAAGTTGGTGATGGGCTGAAAAGGATAGTGTTCTTGAGCAATCTGGTTATATACATCAAAAGGTTTTTCTGCAAGCAATAATGCCTTGCCTTCCGGAAATTCAGTAATCTGGTCAATAATAATAGCTGATGCGGCAGAATTTACTGATTTATGGTAATATTTTTGAGCATCAACGAAGGTAATATCACCCGGACGCACCTTATGAATTTCGTTGATCCCGGTTATCATAAGATCATGATTTCCGATTACTTTTACATTATATTTATCAGCAAACTTTTGGATAGGGATGGGGCGTGCAAATTGCATAAACAGAATTTTATACTCTTATAACGCCTGAAAAATGATTTTGTATGCAAATATTGTAAAAAAATGATAAAGATCATTTTTCTATTTTACTCACTTCTTCAGGAGTAACGATTTTATCTGATTTATTTCCCCATGAATTCATGATATAATTCATGACATCAGCCACTTCCTGATTGGAAAGTCCCATAGGTGCCATAATGCTGTTGTATTTTACACCATTAACGATAATCTCACCTTTCTGACCATATTTTACGCCTTTAATACTTTCCACTCGCTTATCCCTCAGATAATCCGACCCTGCAAGCGGTGGGTAATTTCCTTTCATTCCTTTACCATCTGCTTTATGACACTGGACACAGAATTCTTCATAAACGGATGCGCCACGCGATATACTTTTTTGCAGTTCTGATGTCTGCCATAGCGCTATAAAAAAGATGTTAAAAAGTATTAATGCCTTAACCCACATATATATCTGCTATTTTTGATGTCTATTTTGGCATCATCTTAAAGATTCCTTTGCTTTCTACGGAGACATAAATATATCCATCCGGTGCCTGAACTACATTGCGTACGCGTCCAATATTTTCAAAAAGCTTTTCCCTTTTTACCACCTTGGTACCATCCATTATAAGGCGTTCGAGATAACTAAAGGATAATGAACCTATTAAGATATTCCCCTTCCATTCAGGATATTTTGGGGAAGAGACAAAACACATGCCACTCGGGCCTATAGAAGGAATCCAGTAGTATACAGGCTGTTCCATGCCTTCCTTTTCCTTCAGATCTGTAATAATTGTGCCATTGTAGTTGATGCCATATGTGATGACAGGCCATCCGTAGTTTGCGCCCTTTTTAATGATATTTAACTCATCTCCCCCCTTCGGTCCGTGTTCGTTTGTCCATATTTCGCGGGTGTCTGGATGAACAGCCATACCTTGCTGGTTGCGGTGTCCATAACTCCAGATAGCAGTTTTGGCACCCTCCATATCAGCAAACGGATTATCTGAAGGAATGCGGCCATCATCATGAATCCGATATACCTTGCCTCCATCTCGCTTGATATCCTGAGGATTTTGATCATGATCTCCTCGATCTCCTATGGTAAAATATATATAACCCTGATCATCAAATACGATTCTGGAACCAAAGTGATATCCTTTTGTGCTGCCCGGTGAAGCCTGATAGATGGTATTAAAATCCTTCAATTCCTTCCCATCAAAAATAGCACTTACAATAGCGGTATTGCCACCCTCACCGTCCGGGGAATTCTTAGAAAGTGAAAAATATATTTTCTGATTGTTTTGAAAATCCGGGTGCAATTTTACATCCAGCAGGCCACCTTGACCTCTGTAGTAGACATCAGGAACAGTACCCAATAGTTGCTTCTTTCCTTCCTTAACCTGATAAACCATTCCTTCTTTTTCTGTGTAAATCATGCTTCCATCTGGTAAAAATTCCATACCCCATGGTATATCTACGCTATCCACTACCAACTCCAGATCTACTTCCTGAATCTCCGGGAGCATTATAGTAGTATCTTTTTTGCTGCAAAAAAAGATTTGAGGAAAAACCAACAACATTAACAAGTAACCCTTCATAAGCTGTTTTTTATGCACCATGTACTACATGACTGGTGATTATTATTTTAATAATGTGCTTTAATCGTCCCAATTCTGCAAAATTATCCCAATATATGGAAGTTATATTTTTACAAATTTTTGTGGCACAAAAGCTGTTGCATCCTTTCTTCTAATCCAATACACGCCAGATGTCAAATGGGACACGTCAATTTCTACAA
>JAUMBJ010000168.1:0-6033 GCA_032115755.1 Saprospiraceae bacterium | reverse complement strand
TATTTTAACAAGTAACGAAACGGATCTTCCACCTGATCAAACTGGTGTAGCTGGTATCTTTCAATTTTTTCAATAAGCTTTTGGGCATATCTTGGATCAGTAGCATATCCACATGACTTCAAACCTATCGCCCAATCCTGATAATTGGTTTTATCAAAGGAAAATAAAATACGATACCTTTCTGATTGCATCAAAAAATTGGATCTGTCAACATAAGAATCTACCGGGCAGCTATACGCTCTAAAACAGGATTCAATGAGTTCACCTCTTCTGTTAAGGTCATCATCCTTATGGTAATAAGTTTTTCCTGTCCAATATGATTTGCATTTTATACCGAAGTGATTATTCGCTTCCCTTGCCAGGACGCTCTGCCCATAATTGGATTCGTGCAATCCTTGGGCAAGCGTAATACTTGCCGGAATGCCTGTACGATACATTTCTACAATCGCAAGATCCTTGTATTGCTGGATATAGTCCATTGCAGCTCGTTCAGGGGCATTATGCGCAGAAAGGACAATCAGGCATGCAAAGGAAAATATGTAAATGTATCTTATCATATTATAAAAAATTTTAATATTAAATTTTCAAAAACTATGCCAATTCATGACAATAGCGTAACTTGAAGTGTATTTAAATCATAGGAAAATTAATATATTAATTTTTTTAATAGCATTATCATATCATATATTTTATTTTAAAATATGTAAATGACTGTTTATATTGAATCTTGTGTTGAAAATCTTGAAGAATCTTTGGCTGCCCAACAAGCTGGGGCCTTAGGTTTGGAGTTGTGTAGTCAACTTCAGCTTGATGGATTGTCACCTCCGGAATCACTCATTCTTCAGGTTACAAATGCGGTTTCCATTCCTGTAAAGGTCATGGTAAGAAACCGGCACGATACCTTTGTTTATACAGATGATGATATGCAAATCATGAAGGAATATGTGATGCAAGTGAAAGCATTGGGCAAGGTTTCCGGTTTTGTATTTGGAGCTTGTACGCTGGATGGACAATTACATATCGACCAAATTAGGGAAATTTCGGTACTGGCTTATCCCATACCCCTAACCGTACATAAAGCTATCGATACTTGCCTAAATCCTGTAAAGGAAGCAGAACGATTGAATACTGTTGATAATGTAAAATACATACTTAGCTCAGGGGGTGCACCTACGGCATTGGAAGGCGCTGAGGTATTAATTAATATGCAGCAAATTTTTAAAGGCATCATTATTGCAGCAGGAAAAATTACAGTGGATAATTTGTTTCATCTAAAATCCATACTTGGTTTAATAGCATACCATGGTAAAAGGATTGTATCTTAACTTTATTCTGTTCGAGTTCAATCAATTTGTAATTTAAAATGGATTAATTTTGTAATAAATTCCCTTAAGGAGCGGTTTTAAATCCTAAAAATCTAAATAAAGCTGACGTGACAGGAAGGCCAATGAAGCCTGTTAATCATTTTCTTGAAGGACTTCGATTAGGAGACAGAATCGTTTTGTCCGAATGTATTACGCTGGCAGAAAGCATGCTTCCTGAAAAACAAAAACTTGCGCAGACTATCCTTGAGCAATCGGAAGATTTTAGAAATCGAAATACCATACGCATTGCTATAACAGGTACACCAGGAGTTGGTAAAAGCACCTTCATTGAGCGATTTGGATTATTATTTGCCTCAATGCACAAAAAAGTAGCGGTACTAAGTATCGACCCATCCAGTCCGCATTCTAAAGGAAGTATTTTGGGCGATAAAACGAGAATGCCAGCATTATCAACCCATCCCCTTGCCTATGTAAGGCCAAGTCCCTCCGGGAATGTACTCGGAGGTGTAGCGGCCAATACCAAGGAAACAATACTACTCTGCGAAGCAGCACAATTTGATATTATACTTGTGGAAACTGTTGGGGTAGGTCAGTCAGAAAATATGGTTAAAAATATTACAGATTTGACCGTGCTGCTTTTGCAACCAGGCGCAGGTGATGACCTGCAAGGAATCAAAAGGGGTATTGTTGAAATGGCAGATATCGTTATAGTAAATAAAGCAGATGGAATGCAATATGAACTTGCCCGGCAGACCAAAAAGTTTTATGAAGAAGCCCTGCACTATTTTCACCACGATATTCCAGGATGGCATGTTCCTGTAGTTTTGGCATCATCTGTAGAAAATACCGGTATTGACCAGGTGTATAATCATGTATGGGAACTGTTTCAGCTTTTGGTCCAAAAGCAATGGCTGGAGGAAAGAAGAATTTCGCAAGAATTACACTGGTTTGAACATCAAATTCCCGTAATGGCATATTCCTGGTTAAAAAAGAACAAACAATTTTCAGCTACAATAGAAGAGATAATTCACAGGATAAATAATGATCATTTAAATGCCTCTATTGCCTTTAGAATTCTAATTCAGGAAATGGAACATATTTTCAAAAATGATGGATTGAACGGATGATGCGAATGTTAATTGGTGTAATATTTTTTTCTGTACCATGGCTACTCTATGGCCAGATGGCCAATACCGAACTGATTAAAAGTCAGATTATTCCTCCGGTACTGCACCCGATTGTTTTATCCGGCAGTTTTGGTGAAATCAGACCGTCACATTTCCATATGGGAATTGATATCAAATCCTCACGCAGGTATCTGGAAGATCCTGTGGTTTCTGTGGCGGATGGCTATATTTCACGTATTAAAATCAGTCCTGGAGGATATGGAAGATCTATCTATGTTGACCATCCTCAACTTGGTATCACAACATTATATGCTCACCTTGATAACTTTGATCCAGTCTTCGAAACCTGGATAAATCAAGTACAGCGCACTAAAATGTCCTATACCGTAGATACGTTGCTTTCAAATGACGTATTTCCATTAAAGCAGGGCGACAGGCTGGGAATACTTGGGAATACAGGTCATTCTTTTGGTCCTCACTTGCACTTTGAAATCAGAGAATCTCAATCAGAAACACCTATCAATCCTTTCTTAGTAGGTTTGAAATCGTCAGATGCCAGACCTCCTAAAATTCTGAATATTGCTGTACATGGTCTTGATTCATCCTATTATAAATTATACGAGAAGCGTTTGTCACTTAAATCATTTACCTCAATTGCCCAGACCGAACCTATCACCATCCACGTTCCGGCAGTCCAGGCAGGAGTGGCGCTACATGGTTTTGATCAAATGGATGGCGCCGAAAATAAAAATGGAATTTACGCCATCAAAATGTATGTCGATGACACACTAAAGTATTACTATACTATGGACAAACTCGATTTTAAGGAATCGCGACAGGTATCCGGGTTTGTAGATTATGAGGCTCATTCGGCCAGGGGAGAATCCTTTATTTTATGCTATACATACCCGGGTAATGATTTGCAAATTTTAAGGCATGAAGGAGACGGACGTATTTCATTAAATAAGGAAAAAACAAGAACCATTCGTCTCGAGGCCATGGATTATGACAACAATGTTTCAGAAGTCATTTTTTATCTCAAACAGGATAGTTTCGTTGTACAAAAGCAAAATATTTCTGCGCCATTGGTTCTTACGCCGAATGACTCTTTAGATATATCTTATAAAAATGCCCGATTTGATTTTAAAAAAGGTTCAGTTTACAGAGATCTTGCTTTTGAAATAAAAGATAGAAAGGCAGGAAATGGTATGTCGATATATAGCCTGAGTTCTGACAAGGAACCCTTAAAAAATGAATGTAGTATTTACATAAAACCAGATATCCCTATATCAACCTGGAAAGAAAAAGCTATCATTTGCCTGCTGAATAATAAAAATGGTAAAATAAATTTAGGAGGTACCTGGCAAGGTGAATTTTTGTCAACAGTATCGAGAGAGATGGGAAGCTTTTATATCATGGCAGATACCATTGCTCCGACAATTATTCCAGTTGATTTTACAACGAAACCTACACGTAAAAAAATCTTTGCTTTTAAAGTAAGAGACGACCTTCCGTTTAGGCACCCGGCACGCGAATTGGAATGGGATGTATGGATTGATAATGAATGGGTTATTTGCCCTATGAAATCAATGCATCATCGATTGGAAGTGCCACTGTCCGGCATTAAATCAGGTCGTCATGTATTGAGAATAGAAGCCAGGGATCACTCCGGGAATCAAGCTATATTTGAAAAATCTTTTCATTTGCTTAAACCATAACGACATGCAAAAATTATCAATTTTCATAAAAAGCTGTTTCTTATTTTTTGTGACTTTCTGCACCGTTTTGTCAGCATGTTCAACAAACATGAGTCCGGTTGATGAAATGAAACCTGAGGAGAAAGACACCGTAGTGTTTGATTCACGCATTACTGCTGGAAAACTCGAAACTAGTTTTATTAAAGAAGCTTCCGGGCTGGATGCGAGCCTTACACATCCAGGATATTTTTGGACACATAACGATAGTGGCGATGACCCTGAAATTTTTTTAATCAGTGAATCCGCTATTTTTCAGATGAAAATTACGCTGGATAATACTCAAAACAGAGACTGGGAGGATATTGCGGTATCAAGAGATATCCGAACCGGCAAAAATTTAATATATGTAGGTGAAATTGGTGATAATCTGGCAAAATTTGAGGAATATAAAATCCACATTTTTGAAGAACCTTCTCAGATTGGTGCTGGTAATATACTTAATGAATATTACCAGACTATTACCTATAATTACCCTGATGGTCCGCGCGATGCCGAAACGTTGTTGGTTGAACCCTCATCCGGAGACATATATATTGTAAGCAAGCGTGAGTCAGAGGTTGGTATTTACCGTATTAAATACCCATATGAATATGAAAAAATAATTACTGCAGAAAAATTAGGTGTAATTCCTTTCAGCAGTATTGTTGCCGGAGATATAGCCACTGATGGAAAATCTATATTACTTAAGGATTATACTATGGTGTATTACTGGGATATCCGCGAAAATGACAGTATTTATCAAACATTGACAAGGACACCATATAAAACTCCCTATGTAACCGAACCTCAGGGGGAAGCTGTATGTTGGGATATTACAAATAAAGCGTTTTACACGTTGAGTGAGTCCGGAACATTTAATATTACCCCAGTTTTATATAAATATGAAAAGCGCATGTAATCAAAATAGTCTCGAGTGATTTTATAGCAAGCTTTATAAAATTACCCATACTTGTCTAATAATTGGTGCTTTCCATAATAGTAATCAACCGCAAAAAATGCACTATAAAAAGGGACTAACTAATCATTTCTGCCGCTTTATATGAAGTACATTTCTTATTCATCAACATCTTTTTCATCATTATCGGATGCAGGTGCTATTTGATTAGTGATTTCAGGGTGTCTGATTTCGCCACCGCTGTTTCCGGTTTTAATCCCTAGAAAAATTCCGACAAATGACAGAACTAATACTCCAAAAAAACCATATCGTGAGTATGCCTTATTTTTCCATGAAGCCCATAATGTAAAAACAGATAGAATTCCTAAAACATAGGATACTAAGGCCATTTTTTCTGCCCATTCTTCATGATGATGGATCACATCATGGGATACACCAGAAAGATTTTCCGCAATATCTTCAGCGGCATCACCGGTAAACATAGAAGGGAATGTAAATAATGCACCTATGATAAAAAGGCCTAATCCAGTTCTTTTCATGACCTCAGAGGAGAAAAAATATCCACCTATCAGTACGATTAATCCCAGTATAGGTGAAATAATCGGCAAGTGGTTCATCATCAAATGTAAGTGTACTTCGTTCATAATATTTAATTTAAATAGAAATAATCTATTGGCCCAAATCCTCTAAAGAAGAGGTAATCAATGCTTTTATATGTAGTTTCTGTAAGAAGGAAGAGTATTTATATACCATAGAAATTCTTTGATGATAAAAAATAACCCTTTTCATGTGTTTATTTTTTAATTCATCACACTCCGTGTGATTATTTTTTAAGGTTACATGGAATCTTTGATGAGCAAAATAATCATTGTGGTTTGTGTGCAAATGATTTTTTTACTCATGTCGATTTCATTTGTTTATTTTTAGTT
>JAUMBJ010000167.1:0-5037 GCA_032115755.1 Saprospiraceae bacterium | reverse complement strand
TTTTGAAGCCTTTGGCATGTCTAGATATCCATGAACGTCACCAAGTAAGATTTCCAGAGAAACCTTTTCAGGAATTACATAGATTTCTGCCCCCGATTCTGTCTTTTTTTTTCCTGCTTTTTGAGCATGGGAAATCTGAGCCAATTGAGGAATCCATATTATAGCGACTAAAACAAAGTAAACATATGCCTTCATGGGAAGATTTTTATAACTATCAAATATAAAATAACTTTTTTACAGATAGGAGAACAAAAAATCTAAAAATACACCAACTGCTTTCTTTATGAAAGAAACTAACTTATCACAAAATTATTTTTTAAAAATCTTCCCTGGATTTTCCTTAACGAAGGATTCCCAACTACCAGTTTTTGTTTTGCTGCGGGTTTTAGTATGGCTTCTTGTCAAAGAGCCTGATTGATTAAAATGGCATACTGCTGCTGCCAGGGCATCAGTTGCGTCGAGGTGGTCCGTGTCAATTTTGATGCGAAGAATCGTTTCCAGCATAGCAGCAACCTGTTCTTTGGATGCGTTACCATTTCCGGTAATCGATTGCTTAATTTTTTTTGGTGCATATTCTGTAATATCAAGCCCCATGGTAATAGCTGCAGCCATTGCTACACCTTGTGCCCTTCCAAGTTTTAGCATGGATTGGACGTTTTTACCATAAAATGGTGCTTCAATCGCCAAATATTTTGGCAAATAAGTTTCTATTAATTCCTGGAGCTGGAGGAAAATTTCTTTCAGCTTATTGGTATGCTCACCATATTTTTCTAGTTTGAATACTCCGAAGTCAATGACCTTTAGAACAGACCCATCTACTTTTAATATGGCATACCCCAAGATATTTGTGCCAGGATCTACCCCTAGTATATTGTAACCCGTATTTTCAAACGTTTGATTTTTCAAAAACGAAATTTAAATTAAAGTTATAAAAGTACGGAGAAATATAACTTAAAGCACATATAAAACAGGATTTAAACCTATAGTCTTCTATTATTCGTTGCTGTAATTGATTTGTAAAGTTTAACTGGAGATAAGCACTTTCATCAAAGTGGAATGGAACGCTTTTAATCATAATTTTGTTATATATAGATTGGTTTGGTTTTTGTGTTAACTATAAAGTAAAACTAATTACATGTCCTATACAACGGCACCAACACAGGCGCAGATTTCTCGCACAGCAATACAAAGGTTATATATAACCATGAGGCACTTGTTTATGCGCGGTGGTTACAAGCCGCTTGGGGTTTCCGGAGAGTCCATGATTGATGCAATGTTGGCATTAAAGCCAGAGATTTATGGCTCCATAGGGGATGAAGAAAAAGTTGAACTTAATGGTCTGTTGTATGTTTTTCAACGACTTCCTAAAGGCATTGAGCAATGCAGGTATATAAAATTAATTAGCCGGGAAGGATTCGAAAATTCGGGATTTGAAATTCTTGTTCCACCAAGAAGAAAACGAAATTGTTATCGAATCGATCAGGATCAAATGTTTATTGAAATGACCCGTGGTGCCAGCGATATTTACGATATACTCACGCACCTTACCTTTATGTACATAGAGTCTGAAAAAATCCGACGAAATAGTCTAGACAGTAAAGGGCGAAAAAACAAATCATGGCTTATGCTCGAGGCGATGATACATGATATCAAGGAAGGAAAAGAAATCAATAAAGACATTGGCTTCACCTATCTCAATTCTTTGCTCGGCAGAACATATGATGAGGTTTCACATGCCTATGAAAGATTTGAAAATGCGGAGGAAATTAATAGTCTTTTTGAGATTACCTTTTGGCTCGGCAGTATCAGCATGGATGAGTTTCTACACCAAAATGACAGGGAAATTACCTTTTCTCCGGCACTTAGGGAGCATCTTGGACACCATATCTATGGTGAGCGATGGGCAGATCATATTAAACAAACCCTTGTAGATAATGATCTGGCTGACAGGCCCTTACATATCATTAGCGCAAATCTGCACAGCGTAATGAATTGCCTGTATGCCAAAGCAGCGTTGTCCAAAAAACTGAAATATGAAAATCTACAGCAATTTGCTGAAATATTGAGTGTAGGTGAGAATGCGCATTTGCGTCAACTTGTTGAAGATTATGCGCATAAGCATGGTATGATTTCCCTTTCTGACCAAAGCGGAACAAATATTGGTGTTCAGATTTTTGATATGAACAAAGTTGATCCGACATATTTACCTGAAGAATTATCCTTTACATCACAAAAAGCTAATTTAGCTCCGGTAATTATGGTTATGGACTATGCCTTTGGAGAACAGGCATATGAAACTATGGATGAATTGCTGAAACCACTTCACCTGGAAAATGGATTACGAAGGTATTTTCAGGTCGAATCCATCAATATTATGGGGAAGGCTGGTATTTTAAGTGGAGAAAAGGGAGACATCATGATTCCTACAGCCCATGTTTTTGAAGGAACAGCTGATAATTATCCATTTTCTAACCAACTTAAAAAAGGACATTTTAAAGATAGTGGTGTTGATGTGTATGAAGGCACGATGATCACAGTTTTGGGCACATCCCTGCAAAACAAGGATATCCTTACTTATTTTATGAAATCTTCATGGAAGGCCGTAGGTCTAGAAATGGAGGGTGCTCATTATCAAAAAGCCATTCAATCGGCCTCCAAAATTAGAAAAAGTATAAAACCTGGCGTAAAGCTTCGTTATGCCTATTATGCCAGTGATAATCCACTTGAAACGGGAAGCACATTGGCATCAGGCAGTTTGGGTTTGGATGGTGTAAAACCCACCTATAAAATAACTATCGAAATGTTGAAGGGATGCTTATCTACAATTTAAAAGGTAAACAAGCCATTGGTGATAAAATCTTAGAATTTCCTTATGGCATATAACGGATTAGGGTTGTCATACTTCCTGTATGAACAGGAATCATGACAACCCCAACAACAGTATAATTTAAACCACCATAAATTATGGTTAAACCTAATTTGAATGTGGAATTATAACATCCTTAAAACCGTTCCATATGCTCCTTTTCCCAGGGATGAATATTGACATCCACATCAAGATGAAATGAATGGTTTGATCTATTGACAGTTTTATTTTCTGGCACATAAATGATCACTTCAACTTTCTGATTTCTGAATTTATCCCCTGAGGGAAAGGATAATGGTTCGATAAATATTTGATTTCCTTCCACCCTAAACTGGTGCTGAATGTGGCTGACAAGTGCTTTGGCCTGTGCTTGATTAGTCCCCCTGCTTGATATTTTTTGTACGATATGGATCATGGTATCAGTTGATGTTTTGACTTCAATGTCCACGTTTTCTATAGTTACTTTGTCGCCATCAATTTGAAAGCCATCGCCAAAAGTAATTCCATTTCCTGCAATACTTTTCCTGTGAATAGTCAGGGTATCATCTTTTATGAAAATGGAAGAATCCTTTTCAATTTTAGCATACGACTGAAATTCCATAATTGTTTTCGAAGTAGTCCATGATGCCAGAATGATGAAACCAATCCAAAGTACAGATAGCGTTATATTAACGGCCCTATACATTTTAATTTTCAGTACCAGTGAAGACAAAAATAAAATAACAGCCAACAATGGTATTAAACATGCGCCGTAAACGCCAATAATTCCAAAATTTGTCCACTCTTCAGATGTCGGCCCCACCAGTTCAAAAATCGGTCTCATCATAGATATCCCAAAAATGGATATTGGGATAAAAAGTAGCAGACCACCAATGAAGAGGATACTTATAAATTTGATAAAAGGTACGATGATGCTTATCATGAAACTTAATACTTTTCCTGCAAAGGAGAAAAAGCTAGAAAGTACAGACCCCAGAAAATTTATAAACGAGCCTATGGGGCCTGAGCCTTTATTATCTTTTTTTTTATC
Source organism: Saprospiraceae bacterium (assembly GCA_032115755.1). GTDB lineage: Bacteria > Bacteroidota > Bacteroidia > Chitinophagales > Saprospiraceae > OLB9. Next base: position 1,141 of record JAUMBJ010000167.1, on the reverse strand, counting down.
TTGCGATGTGCTGCCCCAGGAAGAAATACGATCCCCCAATTCGTTCATTTCATCTTCAATAACTCTAGCAATATTTTCAACATTTGCGGCTTCGCCTCTCATGGATAATTTTTCAGCTGCCGTTTGGGCTTCAGGTACAATTAGCCATAAAATGAGATAAGTCATTACGCCGAATCCTCCAAATATGGTAAAAAGAATAAACAGTAATCTTATCCAGACGGGATCATCAACGCCAAAATAAGCTGCCATACCGGAACACACACCACCCAGTTTTTTCTGGTCAGGGTCTCTGAAAAAACGCTTTCCGGTTTTAAACTTTTGCTCTTTTCTTTCTTGTCCAGATTTTTCTCCCTCCGGATTTTCATCAATAGGTTCGGCTCCAAAATCTTCAGGTTTCCCCATAATGATGATAACTTCCTCCACTTCTTTCATGGAAATAATATTTTTACCACTGAGGTGTTCCGTAAATAATTCAGCCATTCTTACCTCAATGTCGTACAATATTTCATCACAGCCCTCTGAAGTTGAAAAGTGCCTTTTAATAGATTGGAGATATTTCTGGGTATATTCGTAGGCATTTTCATCAATGTGAAAAAGAGTTCCGCCCAAATTAATACTAAAGGTTTTATTCATTTTGATTGATATTTGATTGAGATAATAATACTGCTTCGGTTAATTCTTTCCAGGTTTCTTGCAAACCTTTCAAAAATTCTATTCCCGAAGGGGTAATTTCATAATATTTTCTTGGAGGTCCGGATTTGGATTCTTTCCATGTGTAAGAAAGCAGCTTAGCGTCTTTAAGTCTGTTGAGTAAAGGGTACAATGTCCCTTCAACCACAATCAGACGCGCCTCTTTAAGGTGCCTGATGATGTCAGTAGGATAAGCTTCTTCCCTGGACACAATCGAAAGAACACATAGCTCCAGGATGCCTTTGCGCATCTGCGCTTTTGTATTTTCGAGTTTAATTTCCATGAGGTAAATTCATTTGATAGGGCAAAGATAATACTTTATATAGTACTATGCAATACATAGTACCAATAAAAACATAGTACTATGCAAAAGCTACTATATTTTCGATGAAATCATCATATTTTTCGATAAAAAGTAAAGGAGTGATTTCTATGATAAGCAATTCATATG
>JAUMBJ010000166.1:0-4486 GCA_032115755.1 Saprospiraceae bacterium | reverse complement strand
CCATACTGGATTTAAAAAAGCCAAAGACTTGTATTTTGCGGATTATTGGGGCAAAGTTAAGTCTTTAGGTGCCTGGGGAGGAGATTTTGTTCTGGTAACATCAGAAAAATCCACCGAAGAAACCAAAGCATATTTTACTTCAAAAGGATATTCGACTTGTATTCCTTATAAAGACATGGTACTTTAGTATTGCCATAATCCTTTATTAAAGATTTTCTGCATCTCTATTCATTTAAAAGTTTATTAGATAAACTTTTTACAAGACATTGCTTTTGTACATATAAAAAGACTTTTTAGCATCTGTTTTTTGGTAAAGTATTGGGAAACAATATAAAACTGTTATTCCGTCATACAAAATTTAAATAAGTCTTTTGGCAAATTGATTTATTCTGTTACTTCAATGTCTTCAATCAGATCATCGATTACCTTTTTTGACACAGAATCACCAGATTTTTCCGATTCAGCCGGCGAGTGACCGAAAGTAAATCCAACAGCGTTAATGCCAACATATATCGTTTCACCCGCAGAAAATTGTCCGCTAAGTATATATTTGGCCAGAGGATTGATGATTTCCTTTTGGATTACCCTCGCCATGGGGCGTGCGCCAAACATAGGATCGTACCCGAGATCTGCAAGCAAACTCATGGCTCCATTGCTAAAGGAAATTTGAATATCCTGCTTATTCAGATTCTTTGTCAATTTTCCGATCATCATCTCCGCAACTTCCTTAATCTCGTCTTTAGACAATGGTAAAAACATAATTTTATCATCTATTCTATTGAGAAATTCCGGTCTTAAAAAGCCGCGAAGCATGTCAAATACCTCAACTTTAGTCGTTTCTATGATTTCCTGGCGATGCTTTTTTCCTGCAATATCAAGATCTTCAAAATTTTCAAGAATTCGTTCAGCACCAACATTCGAAGTCATGATGATAATGGTATTTTTAAAATTGGCAACCCTGCCTTTGTTATCAGTAAGCCTTCCATCATCCAAAACCTGAAGTAAAATATTAAATGTATCGGGATGAGCCTTTTCTATTTCATCCAATAGGATGATAGAATATGGCCTTCGCCTTACAGCTTCAGTAAGTTGTCCACCTTCATCATATCCCACATAACCGGGAGGAGCGCCAACAAGTCTGCTTACGGCATGCTTTTCCTGATATTCACTCATATCAATTCTTGTAATGGCTGTTTCGTCATCAAACAAAACTTCAGCAAGTGCTTTGGCAAGTTCTGTTTTTCCGACTCCAGTAGGCCCTAAGAACAGGAACGAACCAATGGGTTTTTTATCGTCCTGTAATCCTGCCCTAGAACGCCTTACGGCATCACTTACTGCAATCACAGCTTCCTTTTGTCCTATTACCCGATTACCAATTTCATCTTCAAGATGTAAAAGCTTATCTTTTTCGGTCTGAAGCATTTTAGAAACCGGAATACCGGTCCATTTAGAGATTATTTCGGCAATTTCATCGGCGGTTACCACTTCATTGGTAAACCGCGCATCTTCAGGTAGATTGGCAAGTTTTTCTTGTGCTACCTGTAATTGTCCTTCTCGCAGTTTCATCTCACCATATCTTATTCGGGCAACTTTTTCAAAATCACTTTCTCGTTCTGCTTTTTGTGCTTCGTATTCCAGCTGTTCGATTTCTTCTTTGATTTTCTGTACGGTATCGACAATTTCTTTTTCTGATTTCCATGCTGCACGCATGGAATCTAGCTTTTCTTTCAGGTGAGCAATTTGCTCGTTGATGGTTTTAAGCTTTTTATCGTCCTTTTCCTTTTTGATAAACTCTTTTTCTATTTCCAATTGCCTTAGCTTTCGGTCAAGTTCATCAATTACTTCCGGTACAGAATCAAGTTCAAGTCTCAATTTGGCTGCAGCTTCGTCAATCAGGTCAATAGCTTTATCCGGCAGCTTCCGTTCAGAGATATATCTATTTGAAAGTTCAGCTGCAGCAATAATAGCTTCATCAAGAATTCTTATTTTGTGATATACCTCATATTTTTCCTGAATACCGCGTAATATAGAAATAGTATCTTCCACGGAAGGTTCGTCGACACTTACTGTTTGAAATCTTCTGACGAGTGCTTTATCATTTTCAAAGTACTTTTGATATTCATCCAACGTTGTTGCTCCAATAGTACGGAGTTCACCTCGTGCCAATGCAGGCTTCAAAATGTTGGCAGCATCCATAGCCCCTTGTCCACCACCAGCCCCAATGAGGGTATGTATCTCATCGATAAACAAAATAATTTCACCATCCGAAGCGATTACTTCATTAATAACGGCCTTTAGTCTTTCCTCAAATTCGCCCTTATATTTAGCGCCTGCGATCAATGCTGCCATATCCAGCGCAAAAATTTTCTTGGTTAGGAGATTTTCAGGCACGTCCTGCTGAACAATCCGCCAGGCAATTCCTTCTACGATGGCTGTTTTACCTACACCAGGGTCTCCCAGAATAATGGGATTATTTTTCTTTCTTCTTGACAGAATATGGAGAATACGTCTTATTTCTTCATCTCTTCCAATAATGGGATCCAGCTTACCGTTTTCAGCTTGTTCATTTAAATCGAGCGCATATTTTTTTAGAGCATTGTACTGGCCTTCTGCGTGCTGGTCATTGACCTGTCTGCCTTTGCGTAACTCTTGAATAGCTTTTCTGAATTGTGCCGGTGTTCCTCCCCACTTTTCATCTGCATGGCCATACTATCTGAACCTTCCAGGATGGCCAGCAATAGGATTTCAAGTGCGATAAATTCATCTCCGAGTTCCTTGGCTAGTGTTTTTGCCTTACTTAATGCTTTATTGGCATCGTTGCTCAAGTATTGCTTGTCACTGCCACTTACCCGAGCTATTTTTTCTATTTCTGCCTGTATGCTTTTCTGTAATGCAGGTACCGATATACCGGCCTTATTGCATAGAAATTCACTTAGCTTTGGATCGGTTTCCATGATTCCTTTAAGGATATGTGCGGTATCGACTACTTGTTGATCCATGGCACCTGCAAGTTGTTGCGCCTTAAGAATCGCTTCCTGTGCATTTACGGTAAAATTGTCGTAAGTCATGATATCTTTTAGTTTTTATTAAACTATATCAAATTCATATCCAAGCCAAGTAAGGTGTCAATTTGGCAGCACAATTGTTTATATTTCTGCCATTATTTCTACTTCAGATCAATAATCCTTTTAAAATCATATCGGACACCTATGGAATTTTTATCTTTGTAGGATATTTGAACTCACAATGCGTGCAATAAAAATTTTCAAGTTTGGTGGAGCTTCGGTAAAGGATGCATCAGGATTTAGGAATGTAGCGGAGATTATTGGTAAGTTCAGCCATGAACCTCTGGTTATTGTAGTTTCTGCTATTGGGAAAACAACTAATGCGCTTGAAGGAGTAGTTCGCAGTTATTTTAGGAAGGATGGCCAGGCAATGTCTTTACTTTCGAAAATCAAAGAAGATCACGAGACATTAGCCATCCAGCTGTGTAAGACTCCAAGTCATATATTGGAAGAGCTACATGATTTATATGTCGAAATTGAATGGATTATTGAAGAAGAGCCACAAGAAACTTTTGATTATTACTATGATCAAATTGTATCTGTAGGAGAATTATTGTCCTCACGAATCTTGAATGCATATTTGCACGAATGTGGGCTGCAAAGTTTTTGGTTAGACGTGCGAGATGTGATATCTACGGATAATACTTACCGGGATGCAAGGATTCAGTGGGAACATACCCAGCATAAAGCAAAAGCAAGGATTACACCGATATTAGAATCCGGCCAGCTTGTTGTTACACAGGGATTTATAGGCAGTACCAGTGAAAATTTTACCACTACCTTAGGCAGGGAGGGATCGGATTATACAGCTGCCATTCTTTCTTATTGTCTTGATGCGGAAAGTATGCATATCTGGAAAGATGTACCTGGAGTACTGACGGCTGACCCCAGAAAATTTGCCGAAGTCATGAAGTTGCCAAGGCTTTCTTACAAGGAGGCGATAGAAATGACATACTATGGCGCAAAAGTTATACACCCAAAGACCATCAAGCCGATTCAGAATAAAAACATTCCTTTATATGTAAGGCCTTTTGATGATCCTGAGAGTGAGGGAACGATGATTAGTGATATTGTGGAATTTAATTATCCACCAGTAATAGTTATTGAACCTGATCAATGCCTGCTGCATATTTCTACCAATGATTTTTCTTTTGTGGCGGAGCACCATCTAAGTATGATTTTTCACTTGTTGTCTACCCTCCGAATCAAGGTAAACATGATGCGTAATACGGCTATCATTTTTACAGTATGCGTTCAGGATATTCCGGAGCGACTTGAAAATCTAGCAAATGCATTGGGACGTGAATTTAATGTTGTCAAGGATGATCAGCTCGAACTTATTACCATTCGGCACTACAACCAGGATGCGTTAGATGAATTGAAGCGAGGTAAACTTGTATTGTTTGAAGAAAGGCTTAGTG
>JAUMBJ010000165.1:33183-38628 GCA_032115755.1 Saprospiraceae bacterium | reverse complement strand
GGACCACGAGTTATTAAAGAAACCATAAAAAGAGATCTGCCCGAAGGATTCCAGACTTCAGAATACCTGCTGGAACATGGATTTTTAGATTTTATTGTTCACAGAAAGGATTTAAAAACCAGAATTGGAGATCTTTTGATGCTTTTTGACCAAAAAAATCAAAGCACCGAAGGGTTAGAGGAATAAAACCAAAAAGGATTTGTCCAAAGGATTTAAATGCAAGATTAATTCATCCAGCAATTCCATACCTTCTAGTGCAGCGTATTGCATAAAATTTTCTTTTCTTTCTTGTAAGCTGTTTGAAGGGAAAAGTTTTTCTCTCAAACTCCTTATTTGGTTAATTGTATGCTCTTCTTTTTGTCGGACACTTTTATGGAATTTTTGTTCCATATGTTCCAATGTCTTTACCATGCGGGCGCCCTCTGCAGCCACAAACGGAATCAACGTAGGATCTATTAAAGATGCCTTGCGCTCAAGTTGACTTATCACATCCATCAAGGCTTTCTGTTCTTCATTAGTTTCTGTATTTATTACCGCCTTAGCATATACGTATTTGTGAATAAGTAAATGTTCATCTTCAAATAAATCTTCTATGGCAATGCCAAGTTTTTCAATGGTTTTTTGCACATTTTTAGGAACTATCATGACAGAATTCCTTCTGATTAAACATGGAAAAAAGACATTAAATGCTTCAAATTGAGTCTTTCGCTCCAGCCAATAAGCCAACTCCCCTCCTCCTCCAATATAGGCTATATTGGGAAGTATAAACTCCTGATATAATGGCCGAGTGATTACATTTGGACTAAATCTTTCCGGATACCTATGTAGTAATTGTATCAATTCAGCTTGAGTAAATATCAATTCTGTATGCAAGATTTTATACGTATCGCCCTCTTTAATAATGCGTTCCCGGTCACCGGTTTCTGTAAAATAAAATAAATTTATTTCACGAGGATGCGCCTGAGGCTTAAACTCCAGCGAGTGCAAGGCATGTTGAGTCTCAAGGACTAAAGGTTCACTTAAGGATTCTGTAAGTTCTCTTTCCATAATAGGAATAAAGGCTTTTTTAAGTCTTACATCATCCATATTAAGGACTATTAAACCGAACTTCGCAAAAATCCTGTTGATCAATTTAAAGACAAAATCATTATATGTTTTGGAATCCTTGAGCGCGAACTCCATATGCGCCTTAATAATAGCCGCATTTTCACCATTACCCAGAATTTCTGAAAATTTTTGATACCCATGTTCTAAACCATCTATCGAGTATCTTCCAACAGCACCCTTTTGTTGTGTCTCCCAAATAACCTCTTTATGGAAAAGAAATGTTTGCTTTACTTCATCAAAATCGTGATCTTCAGCACCATTTATGAATACTGGTACAAAATGATCTAACGGAGATGCTTTTTTCAATTCTTGACATAATCTTACAGCAGAAATTATTTTATAGATGTAATAGGCAGGTCCTGTAAATAAAGCCGGTTGATGTGCCGTAACTATAGTAAAAGTATTTGTATTGGAGAGTTTCTCCAAGTTATAAGCTTGCAGGTCATGCAATTGGACATTTTGATAATGATCGGACAATACACTTGTCAATAATTTTCTATCAGGCTGGTAAGATTTTCTTAGTGCTACTGCCTTCAATAAGCCATCTAACGTTGGTTCAAATCGGTAAAAGGATGCTAATTTTTCATATTCAAGTTGGTAAAACTTATCTTTAAAATGTAACTGACTTATATTGTTGTAACTAAATTTCTTGGATATGATATGGCTTGAAGACGAAGATGGCATGAATGATTATTTATCTATCTATAAAAGTTTGAATAAACTTGCTGGTCAAATTCCATGCCTGACTAGTGGCCGTAAGATCGTATCTGGTATTACTTGGATTTGCAAAAGCGTGGTCAGCATCAAAAAAATGTACTTCCAGTTGTTTACCTGCCCCATCCATTTGTGTTTTGAACTCAGCCACCAACGAAGGAGTAATAAAATTATCCCTTTGCGCAAAAATTCCTAAAACAGGACAAGATATGGCTTCTATTTCTTCCGGGTTTTTTACTGGCATACCATAATATACAACAGATGCATGGCACTGCTTACCTAAAATCGACGCTGCCTTCAACGACCACGCACCACCAAAGCACCAACCCATTACTGCTATTTTATTATTGCCTGCAAATTTCGCGGCACCATAAATAATGGTTTTCAGTCTTTGATCTGAAACTGACTGCATTTGTTTTGAGGCTTCATTTCTGTTTTGCGCAACAATACCGTCATATAAATCAACTGCCAGTACATGCATATCTGGAAAAACTGATGCAATACGATCCGCTTCTGATTTTACATATTCATTAACTCCGTACCATTCATGGAAAAGCATTAACATATGTTTCGTACTTGCTGCACCTTCAACAAGGTATCCTTGTGCCGACTTGCCATCTGAACATTGGAAACTAACCATCTTACCATTTGGCGCATGATGCACATAAACGCCCGGTTCTTGATGCACAGAAATAAAATCATCCTTTTTGCCAAGTTGAGCGAATACTTCTGTAGAACTTTGGCAACATAAGCTTGCCAATGTTTCCTGCGCCTTAACAAAAGAAACGGCGCAGATATTGATTAAAACTAAAAATAGCATTCTTGTAAACATGGGTCCATAAATTAGAAAATTTAACATTAATTCAAATAAAATGTTTCCATGCCCGAATATTACTTAATTATGTTAAAATCACACACCTTATTTATAACTATTGTTAAAGTTGAATTAAGGTGTCCTGTAGCCAATATGCACCCTTACAAAAGTCGTATATTTGTCCTCGTAAGTAAGTATTTCATGAGAGCAGTTTTATTTGCTTTTTTCCTCCTATGCATAAGTATTCAAACATCATGGGGTCAACAAAAAATTAAATGGTTGACCCTGGATGAGGCAATGGAAAGATCCAAAACGGAGAAAAGAAAAATTTTTATTGACGTATATACCCACTGGTGTGGATGGTGTAGAAAAATGGACAATACTACTTTTGCTCAGGAAACCATTGCACAATACATTAATGATAATTACTTCCCTGTAAAGTTTAATGCGCAGCATCCGGAAATTGTAAAATTTAAAGGTCAGGCATATCAATTCATTGAACAAGGAAACTCCGGTTATCACGAACTGGCTGCTAAATTTCTTCACGGACAAATGAGTTTCCCTTCGATAGTCTTTCTGGATGAAGAGTACAATATCATTCAGTCTATTCCAGGATATCAGGACGCTTATAATTTTGAGATGATAGCAACTTATTTTGCGGAGAATCACCATCGACATATTCCATGGAGCAGATTTAGCGAGAATTACAGAAAAAACAACCCTTCCGGGTCAGCACAGCGAAAAAATTGAATCGTCTATTCAAACAAAACGCTTAAAATTAAGTTAAAATTGTAAATAACGATTCATGAATGTTGATATTCTGGCAATTGGGGTACATCCTGATGATATAGAGCTTAGTTGTTCGGGAACATTATTAAAACATATTGCTCATGGTAAAAAAGTGGGCTTGTGTGATTTAACCTGCGGTGAGCTGGGCACGAGGGGTTCTGCTACATTGAGGCTGGAGGAAGCTGAAAAAGCAAGGAAGCTCATGGGTGCCATGTTTCGCGTAAATCTCGGGATGGAAGATGGTTTTTTTACGCATAGTAAGGAAAATTTACTTTCGGTAATTCAAATCATTAGGAATTCAAAGCCCCAAATTGTACTTGCCAACGCCATTGATGACAGGCACCCTGATCACGGCAGAGCAGCGAAATTAGTCTCAGAAGCATGTTTTCTTTCTGGGCTCCCCAAAATTGAAACGTATGACAACTCTGGTCAGCTCCAAGAAGCCTGGAGACCAAAGCAAGTTTTTCATTATATTCAAGACAGAAACATCAAAGCTGATTTTATATTAGACATTTCAGCATTTATTGAGGAGAAAATGGCGCTGATTAATTGTTTCAGCTCACAGTTTTTTAACCAAGCATCAAAAGAACCTGAAACACCTATTTCTATCCCCGGTTTTCTCGAATTTATAAAGGCTAAAAACAAAACATACGGAAGAGATATTCCCTGCGACTATGCGGAGGCATTCACTTCACATAAATTACTTGGTATAAAAGACCTATTTGATCTGGAATAATAGGTGTCACACCACATTTATCTCTTTTCATTGGACTTTTCAGTAGATTTTGCATCTATCCAAAGGGCTTCCATCTCTTGTAATGTTAAACTCGACAAGGGTTTGTCTGCATGAGATTCCATGTAAGAAAATCTCTTTAGAAATTTATTGTTGGTCCTTTCTAGCGCCCTTTCAGGGTCAACATGCAGAAATCTGGCATAATTGACCAGCGAAAACAGCACATCGCCGAATTCTTCCTCAATTTTCTCAAAGTCGCCAAATTGTCGGGCATCCTGCAACTCTTTCCATTCTTCCTGAAATTTCTTTTCCACATCATCAACATGTAACCAGTCAAATCCCACTTTCGATACTTTATCCTGTATCCTATAAGCCTTTATTAATGCGGGTAAACCTTTAGGAACACCAGATAATACTGATTTTTTCCCTTCATCCAACTTAAGCTTCTCCCAGTTTCGTTTAACCTCTTCATCCGTTGCTAGCTGTAAATCTCCATAAATATGCGGATGTCTTCTAATTAATTTTCTACAGATATGATCCAGTGCATCCGCCATATTAAATAACCTTTGCTCTTCGGCAATATGTGCGTAAAATACCATATGCAGCATGACATCTCCGATTTCTTCTTTTATATTTTCCATATCTTCTTGCAATATGGCTTCCGCCAACTCAAATGTTTCTTCAATAGTTAGCATTCGCAAAGTATGGATAGTCTGCTTTTTATCCCAGGGGCATTTTGTCCTGAGATCCTGCATGATATGGAGTAGAGACTGAAAAGAAGTAAGAACCCTATCATTTTTTTCACGAGAATTAATCTCCTCCAAAATGGATTCAACATCCATGTCTACTGATTTTTTGGTAAAATAATCGTTTTAATGAAAGTCAAACCTTCAATAAATACCAAGTAAAACCCTGATCACTTTAAATAATAGGGAAATATTATTAAATTCTGGGTAAGTACCAATATTGAGTCCATTTTGCTGTAACTTCTCCTGAACAATGTGATGTTGATCCTGCAGAAAAACGAAGGAAATAATACTCATAAAAACAACGGCACTTATGATCGCAGCTGACTGGAAAGTGGAATTCCTTTTATTTGGCAACTGGTTTTTTAATTTGGATAATCTGAACATAAGAAGAATATTTTACATCATAATGTAAACTACAAATATTCTTAAACTATTGTTGCAAAATTTTAAGGAACTTATAAAAATTTTACAAATATGCATAAAATGTAATAATAATATTGAAGTTTATACCTATTAAATTAAGCCCATATTCAATAGTG
>JAUMBJ010000165.1:11976-33173 GCA_032115755.1 Saprospiraceae bacterium | reverse complement strand
TAATTAGTAAATATCAACCTTAATCAAATCAAATTTTACTACTTTTGCAGTGCTCGAAAAAATGCTTAGCTGATCAACAGTTTTAATTTTTTTATACAACGGCATCAACTTATTAAATTGAAATCATGGAAGCCAATATTTTTATTGCAGGATCAGGGGGAATCGGCCAGGCTGCAGGCCTTATACTCGCTAATAGTTCAGATATTAAAGCCAATATTTATTTTGGCGACATTTCTGTTGATGCGCTAACCAAGGCAGCGCACTTTATAAAATCAGGATGCCATCATGAAGTTTCGGTTAATAGTGTTTTGATGGATGAAAAAGAAGATTCAGCGGCATTGGATGCTGCACTCGAAAAATGCGACATTATTTTGGATTGTTTGCCAGGCAGCCAGGCCCCACGGATGGCAAAACTTGCGCGAAAGAACAAATGCCACTATGCCAATCTCACAGAATATGTGCAGGAAACTAAGGAGGTTATTGATATAGCTCAAGATGCAGAAACCGGATTTGTTGTTCAGACCGGACTAGCTCCCGGTTTTATTAATGTGCTCGCATGCAGATTGTATGAAGAATTTACGGAAGCCTTTCATGTTGATGTTGTAGATTCTATGACCATGAAAGTTGGTGCTATTTCAAAAAATGCACCATCTCCCCACTTTTATGCATTTACATGGAGTCCCATAGGTGTAGCTACGGAATATTTAAAAGATGCTGAAGTAGTACGTAATTTTAAAAAGATAAAAGTTCCAGCGCTATCTGGTCTACAGACTTTTATAATAGATGGTGATGTATTTGAAGATAATTTTACATCGGGGGGAGCGGCTGATTTGCCAGATGCCTTTGCAGGGAAAATAAGAGACCTTGATTATAAAACGCTAAGATATCCCGGACATTACGAATGGGTGAGACATACATTGAGTACCATACAACATAAGGAAGATAAAATCAAGGCGCTGGAACATATTATGCTGGAAAACATTCCTTCAGTAGAGGACGATATAGTTGTAGTATACGCCTCAGTTCAGGGGAAAGATAAAGACGGCAGGCTAAGAAGAAAAGAAAAATCATATAAAATATTTCCATCTAAAATTGGAAATAAAACTTTGAGAGCCATACAAACGACTACTGCCGCTCCACTTTGCGAGATGGCCTATATGCTCCTAAAAAACAATTGGAAAGGTGTTATATTACAAAGTCAGGTTCCTCCACTGGATTTTTTAAACGGTCCTTTTGTACGTCAGATTTACGGGGAATATCGTTGATATTAAAATCATTTAGATTAATGGCTTTTGTAAAATTCTTAGATATTCCTTTAACCTAAATTCCGTAAGCAATCCCACGCTAAATTCAATGCCGGATAATAGGACTATAGGAATAGTGGTACCCATGATGAGCCCCTTTTCGGAAGTAAATATTCCACCAACTGCACAAAATGCGCCAATAAACATCAGGTAAATATGCATCCTGCGACCACTTTTCTTTTTTAAAATTCTAAACTTCGTATATCTTATTTCATCTTTTGCCAGTTCTGAAGACCATGCTATTTGTTTTTTAAAAAAGGTCATTCTTTGATGGGCTACATAGTACATAAAAAAACCTTTTCCTGTCATATAAATAGAGAATACGGAAAATCCGTAACCTAAAAACATAAAACCGGGTGATGCTCTGAAAATCATTAATAATATTGCTACTGAAGCCAGAAAAACCCCCGTACCCATATAAAAAGCGGACGCTAGTTTATCTCCTTTGTACAATATGAGTGTTTTTTCTATCATGTCAAGCTATCTACTAAGGAAAACAGTTTGTTTTCATCTGCCAGATTGGGCAATGTAACTTTCAACTTACTATTAGCCTCCATGGCCCTTTTTATGGTAAAAATAGCTTCCGGATTTCGCGCCCAACTCCTTCGGGCGATTCCATTATTAACATCCCAATATAGCATATTAGTAATATTTTGATCAGACTCTTTACTTCCGTCTATGACCATTCCAAATCCACCATTGATCACTTCTCCCCATCCTACGCCACCTCCATTGTGTAACGAAACCCATGTTGCCCCTCTAAAAGCATCACCTACAAAGTTATGCACAGCCATATCTGCGGTAAAAGAAGACCCATCATAAATATTTGAAGTTTCCCTGTAAGGAGAATCTGTTCCAGACACATCATGATGGTCTCTCCCAAGCACCACTGGGCCTTTTATCCGACCTTCTCTTATAGCCTGATTCATGGCTGCTGCAATTTTAATTCGACCTTCAGCATCTGCGTACAAAATTCTGGACATTGAGCCAACCACAGGTATGTTTTGATTCGCATTTTTAATCCAAAGTATATTATCGTTCAACTGATGTTTTATCTCTTCGGGGGATTGCTGGTATAATGCCGTAAGTATTTCTTCCGCAATCCGATCTGTGGTATCGAGATCTTCTTTTAGTCCTGAAAGGCAAACCCATCTGAATGGACCAAAACCGTAGTCAAAACACATGGGTCCCATGATATCTTCTACATAGGATGGATAAATAAATTTATTTGGTTTTTCAGGGTCAAGCACCTCAGCTCCAGCCAAGGCAGCTTCTTTTAAGAAGGCATTGCCGTAATCCCAGAAATACATTCCCTGCAAGGATAATTGATTGATGGCTGCCACATGTCTTCGCAAAGTGGCGCGCACTTCTACCATAAAACGATCTTTATCCTCAAGTAAAAGGTTTTTAGCCTGATCAAAAGTATAGCCTGCCGGACAATAACCGCAATCATCGATATTATGGAGAGATGTCTGATCAGATCCTAAGTCAATATGAATATTATTTTCCACAAAATATTCCCATAATTCTACAATATTACCCTGGTAAATCAAAGCAGCTCCCTGGCCGGTTTCTTTATAGTGAAGCATCATCTCTGTAAGCCTTGCAGCATCTGTAAATATGTCTTCCTTTAAAATATATCCATCTGCGAGTCGCTGCTGTATGGCGTCTTCATCAACCTCTGCAATAACGCCTACAGCCCCTGTGATGACGGCAGCCAAAGCCTGAGCACCTGACATACCACCAAGTCCAGATGTTACATAAATAACACCATTAAGATTTTCAGCACCCAGGCCTTTTAATCTACCTGCATTCAATAAGGTTATGGTTGTACCATGAACGATGCCCTGTGGGCCAATATACATAAATGAGCCTGCTGTCATCTGACCATAAGAAGTTACACCAAGCGCATTATATTTATTCCAGTCATCCTTTTTAGAATGATTGGGTATCATCATGCCGTTGGTAACAACAACACGTGGTGCATTTTTTGAAGAGGGGAACAAACCCAGAGGATGACCAGAATAGAGGACGAGTGTTTGCTCATCAGACATCTCTGAAAGATATTTCATTGTCAACAGATATTGAGCCCAGTTTTGAAAAACCGCTCCATTTCCTCCATAAGTAATGAGTTCGTGCGGATATTTGGCCACTTTAGGGTCAAGATTGTTTTGAATCATCAACATAATTCCAGCTGCCTGGTGAGAATTGGCCGGATAAGCTTCCAATGGCCTTGAATACATATCATATCTTGGCCGAAAGCGATACATATAAATTCTACCGTAAGTTTTGAGTTCATGGTAAAATTCAACTGCCAACTCTTCGTGCCATTCAGATTTAAAGTATCTCAAGGCATTTTGTAAAGCCAAAACTTCTTCATCCCGCGAGAGCACACCTTTGATATTTCGCACGGGCGCATGAGGAACTTTAGGGTCAATTGATTGAGCTTCCGGTAATTTATTTGGAATACCTTCCAAAACTGCTTGCTTAAAATCTAAATATTCCATTGTACGTTATCTATTTAAAATATCAAAAACGTCTGCAATTTACAAATAAAATAACGACTTATATGCAGCATTTCATGGGTGTCTATACAAGTTTATTTAAGTTGATTTTATCTTCAAAGAATGGATATTTTTAGTAGTCTCTGATTGTGTCATATGGTAAAAAATCATTATTTTTGCTCTTTAATAAAATTTTTTTTTATAAAAATATATAAATGTCTGATAATCAGAGAATTATTCCAATAAATATTGAGGACGAAATGAAATCTTCCTACATAGATTATTCTATGTCAGTGATTGTTTCGAGAGCATTACCGGATGTGCGGGATGGGTTAAAGCCAGTACACAGAAGAGTACTGTTTGGAATGTCCGAATTAGGCTTGCCTTTTGGAAGGGCGCATAAGAAATCTGCGAGAATTGTAGGTGAGGTATTGGGTAAATATCACCCACATGGTGATGGATCTGTGTATGATGCTATGGTGCGAATGGCTCAGGATTGGTCACTTCGCTATCCTTTAGTAGATGGTCAGGGCAATTTTGGATCTATGGATGGTGATAGTCCGGCCGCTATGAGATATACGGAGGCCAGATTGGCTAGAATAAGTGATGAATTACTTTCTGATATAGGAAAAAATACTGTCGACTTTAAGCTAAATTTTGACGACTCCCTGGAAGAACCTACCGTATTACCGGCCAGAATTCCAAATTTATTAATTAATGGAGCGTCGGGAATTGCAGTGGGAATGGCCACAAACATGCTCCCTCACAATTTGTCTGAGGTGGTAGATGGCACCAAAGCGGTCATTGACAATCCGGACATCAGTATTGAGGAAATCATGCATTTTATTAAGGCTCCTGATTTCCCAACGGGTGGTACAATATATGGTTATGCCGGAGTAAAAGAGGCATTTGAAACCGGCAGGGGAAAAGTGGTTGTAAGAGGAAAAGCAACCATTGAGGCCCAGCATGGAGGTAAAGAGAGTATCATCATTACAGAAATACCTTACCAGGTTAATAAAGCCATGCTTGTAGCCAAGATTGCCGAACTGGTTAATGAAGATAAAATTGATGGGATTACGGATATCAGGGATGAATCCGACAGAAAGGGACTTAGAATTGTCGTAGAAATTCGCAAGGATATCATGGCAAGTGTGGTCCTCAGTAAATTGTACAAATACACACCGCTGCAGACATCTTATGGTGTCAATAACATTGCATTAGTAGGCGGAAGACCGATGCAATTGAATTTAAAGCATTTGCTGACGGAGTTTATAAAATTTAGGATTGAAGTTATAGTCAGAAGGACACAATATGAACTCGAAAAAGCAGAAGAACGAGCACATATATTGGAAGGCTTACTCAAGGCCCTGGACAATATTGATGAGGTCATTCGTATCATTCGACAATCCAAAACAGTAGATGAAGCGAAAGATGGTTTAATAGAAGCTTTTGAGTTTTCAGAAATCCAGGCAAAAGCTATTCTTGAAATGCGACTTCAGCGTTTAGTTAGTCTTGAAATTGATAAAGTTCGCGAAGAATATGAAGAACTGCTCCGAAAAATAGAATATTATAAATCTATTTTAGCCAGTGAAGAACTTCAAAAGCAAATTGTCAAGGATGAACTGGATGAAGTTAAAGAAAAATATGGGGATAAAAGAAGGACTGATATTTCCTATTCAGATGATGAAATCAGTATAGAAGATTTAATTCCTAACGAAGAAGTAGTAATTACCATTTCCCATTTAGGCTATATCAAACGGACTAAGGCTGATGAATTCAAAGCGCAATCCAGAGGTGGAAAGGGTTCACGTGGCAGTAAAACAAGAGAGACTGACTTTATAGAGCAAATGTTTATTGCCCATAACCATAATTATCTTCTGCTTTTTACAGAAATGGGCAGATGCTTCTGGTTGCGGGCTTTTGAAATTCCGGAAGCCTCTAAAGGTTCTCAGGGCAGGGTTTTGCAAAATATCATTTCTATACCGGCTGATGATAAGGTCAGAGCATATATCAAAATTGAAGATCTTAATGATGAGCAATTTATAAATGAAAACTTTATTATGTTCTGCACAAAACAGGGCATGGTAAAGAAAACCATCGTTGAAGCCTTCTCGAGACCTAGAACAAATGGTATAAATGCAATCACCATCAATGAAGGTGATCAATTGCTCGAAGCAAAACTTACTTCAGGAAATAGTGAAATAATCATCGCTAACAAAGCGGGAAGAGCCATACGCTTCAATGAAGCAAAGGTAAGGCCAATGGGCAGAACGGCTGCGGGAGTTAAAGCCATCAGCTTGGGTAAAGGCGATGAAGTTATTGGTATGATAGCCGCTGATCCTGCTCAGGCAAACTATTCCGTATTCGTTGTCTCTGAGAGAGGCAATGGAAAGCGGTCTGAACTTGAAGATTATAGAATCACCAATCGTGGTGGCAAGGGTGTCAAAACGATGAGTATTACCGAAAAAACTGGATCTCTAATTGCTATAAAATGGGTCAGCGAATTTGACGATATTATGATCACGACAGAAGGAGGTATCATGATACGCACTAATATTTCAAATATCCGAATCATGGGTAGGGCGACCCAGGGAGTCAAAGTGATTCGAATTGGTGAAAATGAGAAAATTGCAGACATAGCGGTAATCAGCAGAGAAGAAAGCGAAGATGAAGAAGAATAATATTTTATTAAATAATTAACGTTTTTGCAAAATTTTTAATTTTACTAATTCTTATATTTGATTAATGATTTTTTCATATCATAAATAATTTTTATTTTATTCTAAATCAATTACCATGAAATCAATCCTTACGGCAATTTTTTGCCTTATAATGGTGGTAGGAGCATATGCTCAGGATGCACAAAAAGCCATTAAAACTGTAAATAAAAATATTGGCAAATTCAATATAGATCCGGCAGGAAGTGCAGGACTGTTGGAAGAATCCATTACAATTCTGGAGGAAGCATTTAAAAGTGAAGCTATCATGAACGATCCAGAAGCATGGAATACCAAAGGACAATTGTTCAATGAAATTTCAAAATCCGAAATTAACGCTAAGATTTTAAAACCGGATTATGCATTTAAACACCCGGATGCTTCATTGATTGCATTTGAAGCATTTCAAAACGGCATAGCTAAACAGCTTAAAAAATTTCACGTAAAAGATGCTTTGGCCGGTATAAGAGAAAATGAAGATTACCTCAACAATACCGGAATTTTTTATTTCCAGGAACAAAATTATGATGCTGCATGCAAATACTTTGAAGCCTCTTTAATAGCCTATGATGTATTGAAAAAAAATAAGGCTGAAAGTAGGCTGGACGAAGGAAATGCTAAAATTGATCAAGAATTTTATACCGGAGTTAGTGCCTATTATGGTTCAGACAATAAAAAAGCCCTGCCTTATTTCGAAACGCTTGTAGCTAATGGCAATGCACAGGTACTCGTATACGTAGGATTATTTACCATTTACAGTGAAACTGATGAGGCCAAAGCATTTAAATACCTTGACGAAGCCAAGAAAATATATCCTGATGAAAATGAAGTTTTATTTGCTGAAATAAACTATTATATTAAAACCAATAAGTTGGATGATTTGGTTAATAAACTAAAACAAGCCATTGCAAAAGAACCTGATAATGTTTCCGTTTATAATGCTTTGGGAAATGTCTATGATCAGTTAAACCAAAAAGAAAGAACTGCAGGAAACCTGGAAAAAGCTGATGAATATTTCAATGCTGCGCTGGACTATTTTACACAGGTCACAACTAAAGATCCCAAAAACTTTGATGCTGTTTATAGTTCAGGTGCATTATATTACAACAAGGCTGCTGGTATGGTAGATGCGTTAAATAAATTAAGTAATGACCTTACCCCGGCAGGATTTAAAAAATATGATGCTTTGAAGGCAGAAATGGACAAGTTGTTCAATGAAGCCCTACCCTATTTCCTAAAAGCAGAAACCCTAAATGACAAAGACTTGAATACCGTAATCGCTATAAAAGAAATTTATGCGCGTCAGGGCAAACTGGATAAGTCTGCGGAATACAAAGTAAAAATGGATGCATTAAGTGGAAATTAAATGCACTGATTGATGCGACATAAAGCATTATTAAAAAATAGAAACTTTTTTATGAAAGCGCCATTTGGCGCTTTTTTTTATTCAATCATTACAGAATAATTAAGAAACAAAAGATTTTAAAAATTGACATCCCCTTTTTAAAATTTGAACTTAAGATTTTAATTGCATATAAAAGTATCACATGCAAATACCTCTAGTACGGCTAAATTATTTCCTGATAATACCAAACAATTTTCCCATAATTTTACACCATGGACTCCATCAAAAATAATTGATTATATCTTATTTGAAAGCCAGAAACAACTCATTTTCAAGGAATCCCTTGATCTCAATTGATGTAAAATAAATCAATAGACCAAATCGACATAAGGAGCAAATTGATATATAAAGGTGATTTCAATTCTGAAAATAAACAAATCCCTAGCTTTCAAATCATTTAAAAAATAACATGGATACAAAATTTTACTAAATAGCTGTAAATATTGAACTATTTATAGTAATAACTGCATATCGCTTTTGTAAATCTAATGTGGTTTACGAAATCAAAGACTACCATCAGCATATTTATACAACGCCGCGGTAGTTACCTGGATAACAGCTTTCAATGTATTCTTATCTATGATCTTAATGTTATCATCATGGGTATGATGGTAGGATGCAAAATAACCTGAAGGATAAGTATTAATGATATCAATCATTGGAATTTTTGCTATGGTATTGACATAATAATGATCATCTGTAATCATACCAATAGTTTCACTTCTGAAGAATTGTCCATAATTCATACCTTGCCCCAAAGCCCAAACCTTATCCAGATACGTCCCTGCATAAGACCTTGAACCTTCTTCTTTATGAAAAGTGGCACCCCTCGCACCGACCAGATCGAGTAAAATTCCCCAATCTGCACGATAACCTTTCTGATGTGGATTTTTTGACCAATATTGTGAACCCAGACACCAGTTTTCCATATCCAAACCTTGATCTTCCGCATCAAAGAAAACAAAATCAACCCCCATATCAATGCCTTTCACGTAAATAGTCCTTGCTATCTCAAGCAATCCTGCTACGCCACTGGCTCCATCATCTGCACCATCAATGGGCAATTTTTGCAAGGTTGTATCTTTATCTTTCTCTGCAATTAATCTGGTGTCCCAATGAGCAGCCAATAGCATTCGTCTTTTCTTTTCTGGCTTATAGGTTGCGATTATATTAAAGCATTGTACATCTTGCTTACCCATAAAGCTGGCTTTAAATGGCTGTATAGTTACTTCCATACCATAGGATTTCAACTTATCTACAAGCCATTCTTTCATCACCAGGTGCCCTTTACTACCAGGCACTCTCGTACCAAATGAAAGTTGTTTTTCGATAAATGCATAAGAAGAGTCTACATCTATGGCAGGAATAATGGCCTTATTGGGGGAAGGTGGGCCACCCTCCCTACTAATTGGACTATCGAGAGTACTATTATTTGCAGGTTCATTTTTACATGCTGCAAATGCCATAGACATAAAAAGAACTAAAAGGAGAGATCGAAACATAACTTATACTTTTATATGACACTTATTTAAATGACCAGCTGGTCTCTTCCTTACCATCTTTAATCTGGATATCCAGTTGCTGAAGGGTATCCCTTATTTTATCGGATGTAGGCCAGTCTTTTGTTTCGCGGGCCTGTTGTCTTAGATCTATGATTAATTGCATTAATCCATCAACTGGTCCCATACTTCCTGAAGCTTCCATCTCATCACGTAATCCAAAAATATCATATATAAAATAATGCAGGTTTTTGATCATTTCATTCCATGCATTTTCAGAAACTGAGTCTAAAGCAAACTTACCATCCCGAAGGCTATTGATCATCGGCACTAGTTCAAACAACCGAGCCAATGCTTTTGGTGTATTGAAATCATCATCCATATCTTCGTAAGCACCATTAATAATGGATATGATTTCTTTATCAAGAGAGGTAATTTCCATTGCCTTAGGTTTGATCTTATTAGCAGATTGAACAGCTTCCATCAATCTCCTAAATCCTTTTTCTGCTGCTTGCAATGCTTCATCTGTAAGGTCGTTGGTAGACCTGTAGTGAGACTGGAGCATAAAAAATCGAACAACCATAGGACTATATCCCTTACTAACATGCGGGCTATTTCCGGAAAATAATTCCTGAGGTGAAATAGTATTACCATCACTCTTAGACATTTTCTTTCCATTCATAAGTAACATATTGGTATGAAGCCAGTATTTAGCCGGCTGACTTCCACATGCTCCCATATTTTGTGCAATTTCATTTTCGTGATGTGGAAATTTCAGGTCATTTCCACCTCCATGAATATCAAAAGTTGTGCCCAGGTATTTGGTGCTCATTGCTGAACATTCCAGATGCCAACCCGGAAAACCTACAGACCACGGTGAATTCCATTTCATAAGATGTTCTTCTGACGCCTTCATCCATATTGCAAAATCAGAAGGATGTCTTTTTTCGTCCTGATTTTTAAGATTATCTCTGGATTCTGCCATTAATTCTTCTATTACCCTGCCTGAAAGTTTGCCGTACTGACCTGTGGTCTCGGCAAACTTTAAAGTATCAAAATACACGGAGCCATTGGACATATAGGCATACCCGTTGTCCAAAATAGCCTGGACCATTTCGATTTGCTCTAAAATATGACCTGTAGCTCTGGGTTCTATACTCGGCGGAAGTACGTTAAAAATCCGCATCATGTCATGAAAACCAACCGTGTATTTATGGGCGACTTCCATGGGCTCCAACTGATCAAGCTTTGCACCTTTCGACATTCTGTCTTCCCCATCATCAAGTAAGTGCCCAACATCTGTGATATTGCGTACATACCTTACCTTATTTCCACAAAACATCAGGTAGCGATAAATTACATCGAAACTTATAAACGTGCGGCAATTACCTAAATGAACATCACTGTAAACTGTTGGTCCGCAAACATACATCCCAACAAATCCTTCCTGTTGTGGTACAAATTTCTCTTTCTGTCTGGATAAGCTGTTGTAAAGTGTGATATTTCGCTCCATTATTTTATGTTAAAACGCTATAAAATGCAAAGTTACATTAATATATAAATAGGACAATTCAATTAACACGTTATTAAACACCTCTTGTATTATAAAACCCAAAAGTTATACATTCCCATAAATAAATCATTGAACTTTTATTCGGTTTTTAATTGATAAAATAATCATTTTAATCGTAAATGATAATAAAAAAAGAACTGAAGAAATTAGTCTATAAAATCAAAATAAAGTAAGGGGGTGATGCAGATAAATAAAAAAAGTCCTGATGATTGGTCAGGACTTTTTATAAAAAACCGTGTATATAATTTATCTGGCAAAAGCTGTAGCTCGTTTTTCTCTGATTACTGTAACTTTTACCTGGCCAGGATACTGCATTTCATCCTGGATTTTTTGTGAAATCATAAATGCCAGGTCATCGGCAAATTCATCAGAAACTTTATCACTTTCCACAATAACTCTAAGCTCTCTTCCTGCCTGCAGTGCAAAAGCCTTTTGTACGCCTTCATATGCCAGCGCCAGCTCTTCAAGTTCACCGATACGTTTTAGGTAAGATTCAAGAATTTCCCTTCTTGCCCCTGGACGTGCCCCTGAAATAGCATCACATGCCTGAACTATAGGTGAGATGATATTATTCATTTCAATTTCATCATGGTGGGCTCCAACAGCATTGATGATAACTGGATGTTCCTTATGCTTTTCGCACATTTCCATTCCGAGCAATGCGTGTGACAATTCAGAATCCTCTTCTGCAACTTTTCCGATATCATGCAACAAACCTGCTCGTTTAGCCATTTTTATCTGCTTACTGCTTAAGCCTAGTTCTGCAGCCATCGTCGCACAAAGGTTTGCAGTTTCAATAGAGTGCTTCAACAAATTCTGACCATATGAAGACCTAAATCTCATCCTTCCAACCATTTTAACCAGATAAGGAGCGAGTCCATGAATATCCAGGTCTATAATTGTTCTTTCACCAATTTCTATGATTTGTTCATCGAGTTGTTTTCGCACTTTAGCAACTGTTTCTTCAATTTTAGCAGGGTGAATACGACCATCTGCCACCAGTTTTTTAAGAGACAACCTACAAAGTTCTCTTCTGATCGGGTCAAAACTTGAAATTACAATAGCTTCAGGAGTGTCATCAACAACAATTTCAGCACCAGTTGCGGCTTCAAGTGCACGAATATTTCTTCCCTCTCTTCCAATAATTTGGCCTTTTATGTCGTCAGATTCGAGATTAAACACTGATACCGTATTTTCTATGGTATACTCAGCACACATTCTCTGTATTGTCTGAATAACAATTTTCTTAGCTTCCTTATTGGCATTAGTTTTAGCCTCTGCGATAGCTTCTTTTTCAATCGCCATAGCGTCATTGGTAACTTTAGCCTTGACAGCTTCCAGAAGTTGCTCTTTTGCCTCTGCCTGAGTCATCTTAGAAATGTTCTCCAGTTCCTTGATAAACTTCTCATTGGCTGAGTCAAGTTCTTCTTTCTTTTTAGAAACAATTTTTAATTGCAGATCAAGATTTTCTCTAAGCGTATTTAATTCATTCTCTTTGCTTTCGAGTTGTTCTGATTCTGCAGCGATGGCATCCTGGCGAAGTTTCAATTCCTTTTCAAGCGCAACCACGTTAAGCTCTCTTTCTTTAACTTCTACTTTCTGCTCTGCCTTCCACGTTTCAAATTCTGATTTTAGTTTAGCAAAATTATCACGAGCTTCCTGAATCTTTTTTTGTTTAATTGATTCATTGCTTTGTTCGGCACGTGAAATAATTTTTTCTGCATTATTCTCCGCCTCATTAATTTTGCGTTGCGCGGTGAGTTCTGCTTCCTTGAGGGTAATATCTGCTTTATCGTTAGCTTCCTTTAATTTACCCTGATAAACTGTTTTAATAAGTAAAAAACTTGCGCCTCCACCTACTAAAACTCCGATAATTAGACCAATTGTTATAGTCATGATTATTTGGTTTTTAGTGAAATAATACACCAGTTGACCCACCTTCAGAAAGGTAAAAAACCAAAATTAAGATCAGGAACCCATGGCATCCAGGAGTACATTTATCTCCTGCAGCACAATATCTGCATCATGAGGAGCACTAAAAGCAGTAGCAGTATTATTTGCAGGTTGTTGGAAAGCATCATCAATGAGTGCCATAAGCACGCAATCCATTTTATCCCTGCTTTTGTATTGGTCCTGAAAACCGGTTATCTTTCGGTTGATGTTCTCCTCAATCAACGAAACCATGGATGACTCCTGTTGCGTTACTTTAAGGGGAAATGTTCTGCCCGCGACTGTAATTTGTACCGATTTCAGTTCACTTTCCTGCATATTATTTCGATTGTATTATATCAATACATTGATCTATTTCTGCAACAAAATCATTCAACTGTTTTTTAACAATTTCTTTGTGTACGAAATTTTCATGGAGTTGAGATGATTTTTGCTGTGCATCCTCAGACATCTGACCAGTTTTTTGATTTTCCAACTGATTTTTTAGTTGTCCGAGCTCTTCTTCAAGAACTTTAACCCGTTGACGAAGTTGCTGATTGATATCCTTTAATGCTTCATAGCGTTTGTAAACGCCTTTGAGTTTTTTTAATATATCTTCCAACTGCTCCTGCAACGAATTCATTATTCAAAGATAATATATATTTGTAATATGTAAAAATTTTATTTTCTAACCTTTGCTCCAATTTTAGTCTCCAATTCTTGCTGAATTTTCTGCATTATGGAATCCACTTCTCTATCCTGGAGTGTTTTCTCCACACTTTCAAAGTTAAAGCTCACTGCATAAGATTTTTTTCCAGGTCCAAGCTGACTTTCGTTTTCATATACATCAAACAATTGCACCTCCTTCAAAATTTTCTTATCAATTTGTGCGGCTATTTGCTGTATGGCCTGGAAGCTGACTGTTTTATCCATAAGCAAAGCTAAGTCTCGACGAACAGACGGGAATTTGGATATCTCTGCAATTTTTATGCTATTTTTTGAAATTGCTTTTAAAACAGGATTGAGATACATCTGTAAGAAAAATACAGGTTGTTTTATACCTGCTTTTTTCAACATGGCCTTAGAAATAGCCCCACAAAACAGCAGAGGCTGTTGACCGCGCTGAAAGTTCAATCCATATTGAATTCCTCCCGGTAAATGCTCTTCTGTCACCTGGAGCCCTCTGATATCAAGTCTCTTTACCAATGCTGATGCAACTTCCTTGATATCAAAGAAATTAATATCTTCTTTGTCATGTGACGACCAGCTTTCCTGATTTCTCTTCCCTGTTCTGAAAATCGTTAAAATTTCTTCTTCTTTAAATCCTTCTCCGACTTTGACATAGCTTTTTCCAAATTCATACAATTTCAATTGATTTTGTTGTCTATTCAGATTATAGGCAACTGATATCAAACCACTAAGCATCATATCGGGTCTCATGATATCCAGGTAAACATTGGAGGTATTGTTGATATAGACAAAATTTTCCGGATTCATTCCTGGATAGTCCTCATAATATCTGCTCTCCACCAAGGAAAGTCCCATCATCTCACAATACCCGTTTGAAGTCAGAAATTCCGAAATTAATTCCTTTACCGACTGTTTATCCGGATGAGATGAATACATAAGATTACTACTAATACTTGAGGATACCGGTACCTGATTCAGACCGTAAATTCGCAGAATTTCTTCCACGATATCGATCTCTCGGAGCACATCATGTTTGGAAGTTCCTGGCAAAACAAGTATACTTTCCTGATCTAGGGGTTTAATGACCATATCCAATGCATGGAGAATTTCATGGATTTGTTCCTTAGTAATATCGACTCCAATCCAATCGCGTACTTTATGGTATCTAAGCTTGATTTCAGGACTATGTATTTCCTTTGGATAAATATCTACCATATGATCACTAATAGTTCCTCCTGCAAGTTGTTGGATCAATAAAGCTGCACGCTTAAGTGCAAATATTGTCATATTTGGATCGGAACCTTTTTCAAAGATTTTAGCGGCATCGGTTCTCAGCAAATGTCTTGTACTTGACTTTCGTATATATTTAGGACTAAAACATGCGGATTCCAAAAAAACATGCTTTGTATATTGGCTTACACCTGAATCAGCTCCACCATATACGCCGGCCATGCATAAGGGTTGGCGATTTGCATCACAAATCATCAAATCTTCAGGATACAATTTTTTTACTGTACCATCCAAGGCTTTAAATGCTGTGTCCTTCGTTAAGGTGTCTACGACAATCTTATGACCCTCAATTTTATCAGCATCAAAAGCATGTAAAGGCTGTCCGAGGTCATGCAATACGTAATTGGTAATATCAACAATATTATTGATAGGTTTAACACCAATCGAAAGCAGCGCATTTTTTAGCCAAGTGGGAGATTCCTTAATCTCAACATCTAAAATCGTAACGCCGGAATATCTCAAACATCCTTGATGATCTAAGACTTCCGCATCGACATGAAAATTAGTTTTTTGAGGATTAAATTGATGTACAGGTGGCCATTTTAACTCGCCTAAATAACCTTTATTAATCTTTAAATAAGCAAGTAAATCTCTGGCTACACCCAAGTGAGAAGTGGCATCCGATCTATTAGGGGTAAGGCCAACTTCAAATAATATACTGGTTTCAAGACCGAGATACATTGACGCAGGTGTGCCTGGAATTGCTTCGGGCTCTAAAACAAGTATACCTGAATGATCATTGCTGATATTTAATTCAGCAGATGAGCATATCATCCCAAAAGATTCTACGCCGCGAATTTTACCCTTTTTAATTTTTAATGGTTCTTCATCACCAAGATATAATGTTGTGCCTATTGTTGCAACAAAAACTTTTTGACCCTCGGCAACATTAGGTGCACCACACACAATTTGAAGGACATGCTCTTCCCCTATATCGACTTTAGTCAGGGATAATTTATCTGCATCCGGGTGTTTGCCACATTCGATCACATGGCCGACAACTACTCCCTGCAAACCACCTTTTACAGCTTCTAATTCTTCAATTCCTTCTACCTCAAGTCCTATAGTTGTTAGCATTTCAGCAACCTCTTCAGGGGTAAAAGCAATATCTAGGTAATTTTTAAGCCACTTATACGACACTTTCATACTTGCTCCGCCTCAGATTTTCTTATAAAATAAAACATAAGATACAAAGATACGAAGAAATCATCTTCATTTGCACTGGTGAGATAAAAACACAAAAAAAATGGCAACCTTTCGATTGCCATTTTTTCAATTTTCCTTACTCATCGGAATTCTGTGAGGCCAGTATCTCACGCTGGCCCGTTAATTTTTTTACCAAAACTCAAAAACGCACTTACATTTAAAGTTATTAGAAGTGATATTTTCTAATCATTTCTTTTAACATTACAAAGATGCAACAGAATTATTTTATAAAAAAATACAATTTTATCGCATAATCATATATTTTTTTTTATAATATTACAAATCCTACACTCTTGTAAGGCATAACATATTAAAATAAATTTAAATTTATTACATTTGTGCTGTTAACGGGACAAATATGCCATCCGATAATCTAAGTTCGTCAAATACAGGTAATGAATCTCCTGAAGAGATAACATTAAACCACATGTATCGAGAGTATTTTCTCGATTATGCCTCTTATGTCATTTTGGAAAGAGCGGTTCCCAATTTATATGATGGGCTCAAACCAGTACAGCGAAGAATACTCCATGCTATGAAGGAAATGGATGATGGCAGGTATCATAAAGTAGCCAACATCATAGGTCAGACGATGCAATATCATCCTCATGGCGATGCCGCCATTGGTGACGCACTAGTTAATATGGGTCAAAAAGACTTACTTATTGACTGCCAGGGAAACTGGGGAGATGTCCGTACCGGTGATTCCGCCGCAGCACCTCGTTATATCGAGGCGAGACTCACTAAATTTGCACTTGAAGTCTTATTTAATCCTCAAACTACTGCATGGCAACTTTCCTATGATGGCAGGACAAAGGAACCTGTGGCATTGCCGGTAAAATTCCCGCTGGTGCTATCACAAGGCGTAGAAGGTATTGCAGTAGGCTTAAGCACTAAAATATTACCCCATAATTTTATTGAACTTATAAAAGCTTCTATAAAAATCCTAGAAGGCAAAAAAGCTAAAATTTACCCTGACTTCCTGACTGGGGGCATGATTGACGTGTCAGAATATCAGGACGGTAAGAGAGGTGGAAGGGTTAAAGTTCGGGCAAAAATCAAGCAAATTGACAAATCAAATCTGGCTATTGTAGACCTTCCATTTGGAGTTACTACCAATGCTTTGATTGAATCTATCCTCAAAGCAAATGATAAGGGACAAATTAAAATCAAAAAAGTAATTGACAATACAGCAAAGGATGTTGAAATTTTGCTGGAGCTTATGCCAGGTGTTTCGCCAGACATCACCATGGATGCATTATATGCTTTTACGGATTGTGAAGTTTCCTACTCCCCAAATGCATGTATTATCGTAGATCACAAACCTTTATTTCTAGATGTAATCGAAATCCTGGAATTATCCACCTGGCAAACCTGGGATTTGCTTCGACAAGAACTGGAAATAAAAAAACATGAGCTTCAAGAGAAATGGCATCTTGCGAGCCTTGAAAAAATATTTATTGAAAATAGGATATATCGCGATATTGAGGAGTGTGAGACATGGGAAGATGTTTTAACAACTATAGATAAAGGCCTAAAGAAATACGTAGCCACTCCATCTCATCCTGCAAAACCAGGAGACAGTAGATTATCATTGATGCGAGATGTAACTCAGGATGATATTCTGAAATTGACAGAAATTAAAATTAAAAGAATATCAAAGTTCAATTCTTTTAAAGCTGATGAAATCATGGCCGAGTTATTAAAAGAACTTGAGCAGGTTAAATACCACTTGGAACATCTCACTGAGTACACTATAAATTATTTTGAAAATTTATTGGAGAAATATGGTAAGGGAAGAGAGCGCAAAACAGAAATAACAAATTTCGAGAATATTGAAGTAAAAGAGGTAGTTGCCAATAATGCCAAACTGTATGTCGACAGAAAGGAAGGTTTTATAGGCATGGGAATGAAAAAAGATGAGTTTGTGTGTGATTGCTCTGATATAGCAGATATTATAGCGTTTACGAGAGATGGAAAATTCAAAGTAGTACGCATAGCAGACAAAGTCTTTATAGGAAAGGATATTTTACATGTGGCTGTTTGGCTAAAATCTGATGAGCGTACCACTTACAATATGATTTATGTAGATGCTGCATCTGGTAAAGTACTTGCGAAGCGATTTAATGTTACGGCCATTACAAGAGACAAAGAATATGACCTCACTTTGGGCTCCAAAGGAAGTAAAGTTCTTTATTTTGCTGTTCATCCAAATGGGGAATCTGAAATAGTGCAGGTGCAGCTATCCCCTGGGTGCACAGCAAAAAAGAAAATCTTTGATTTCGATTTTGCTGATTTGGCGATTAAAGGAAGAAGTTCCCAGGGAAATCTTGTAACAAAATATCCTGTCAAAAAAGTTACTCAGGTTTCTGTTGGAAAATCTTCTTTAGGAGCAATGCAAATATGGTTGGATGAAATAACCGGTAGGCTTAATCAAGACGAAAGAGGTAAATACCTTGGTGCTTTTGATACTGGTTCAAAAATAATTGCAGTGTACAAAGATGGCAGCTATGAAATTAGTGACTTGGATTTGACAAAGAAATTTGATGTTGCAAATCTTGTTGAGACTGGATTATTTACATCTGAAACCATCGTAAGTGCAGTCTATTTTGAAGCAGAAAAAAGTTGGACCATGGTCAAGCGATTCCGCATTGAAACATCAACCCAGGACCAAAAATTCAATTTTTTACCAGAAAGTCCAGGCACAAAATTATATGCAGCTACGCTACATAAAAATCCAATTATTAGCTATAGCTACAAGCAAGGCAACGCCAAAGAGGAAAAGCAGATTGATATTGCAGGATTCATCGATGTGAAGGGCTGGAAAGCTTTGGGAAACAAATTATATGACGGAAAATTATTAAAAGTTGAAGTAACATCAATTGAAACTGATGATGATGGAGACTCAGAGCATACCAAAGCCGAAAATACAGGTACACAGGATAACACGCTAAATTTGAAGTTGCCTTCAGAACAGAAAAACACTTCAGATTTGCCAAAATCTGAAATTCAGCTAAAGCAAGGTAGTCTTTTTGACAGTTTAAATGAAGAAAAAACAAACTCAGATGATGAGCCTTCAAACCATATCAAACCTGGAGATACCATAGAGTTTGATATTTAAAAATATGATGTGCATAATTTATTTTTACATTAATTTTATTTAATGCCTATACAAGGTTACTGACACTATACATACAGGCACCTTAGCTTACTTATTTAAAACTTATTTTTGTTTATATGGCATTCTTCGGCTAGCATTACGCATTAGCCCATCAATAAGGTCAGCAGAACTGCTTCCCACACCACCAGAATATCGATGTTCGTAATTCCATATCAATTTACCTGCATTACAATCCTGCATCGATAACGAAATGCGGGCTTCATTGGTTGGACCCCAGGCACCAAATAAAATACCTACTGCTATAGCAGCGCCCTCAGACATAGGCTTGGACAATGAAAAATCAGATACGAGGTAAGCATCTACACCAAGGGCTTTACAAAGTTCTTCCGCAGACAATGCTTTATCAGGAAATCCTGCCTGTTGCAATCTGGCATTAACGGTCTCTACCTCCATGACATCCGGCTTTATTTTACCTTGCATTTTCCGCCTAACCAGCCACATAGTTAAATCCTTCTGCAATTGCTTGGATTCCGTTTTCCTTTGTGATTCCAATGCTTCTGCACTGATATTTTTCTTTGCCGGCAAAGATACATTGGGAGGAAGGACAGCGATAACCTTATGTTTTCCTGCAAACCTTTCGGCGTCGGGACTATTGTAAATCCTTGCGCAAGAACTAAAAATTACCGAAATAAAAACAACAACGAATAAATAATATCTCATACCTATCGATTTAGACATATGACAAAAAAAAATGAATATACCTGTAAGCCGGATTCTGTCCCAATTATGGTCTCTATCATTTATCTAAGCTGCCTACCCCTTCTGAAAGTACCGAAGTACAAATATGCGAGCAACATACTCCTTTTGCAAGGACCAGAATATACATGGCATTTCAACCCGCAAGGTTTATCCCATAATTTCATTACTAAAACTATGCGTGAGCTCTTACCTCACGTTTTCACCCTTACCTTTTTCAAGGCGGTAATTTTCTGTGACACTTTCTGTATCCAGCCTAAGCCAGATCCCATTCGTTAAATGGTGCGGCGCTCTGCGTTGTCCGGACTTTCCTCACCTCTCCTTCGAGAAGCGCGATAGAGCGGTATATTCCCAGCAAAGTTAGGTATTTATTCTTACCAAAATTGTTTTTAACATTCCTTTATCAATTACTATGACTACTTATAGATCTTCCAACCGGATAGACAAACGCCGAATCCTCATAATATAATGAGTTTTTATATATATAATCCAACTGAGCTGAAGCATTCTCTGAAAATTTAACATCCTCTTGTTTTTTTTGTAAAAATTTCTGCTTTAGTTCAGGATTATTGTTCAATATATCTATAGCTAAATCTTCAAAAACATAAGCGGAATAATGTTCCTTTTCCATCAGAATTCCGTCAAAGAAATTCCAGGCAAAATAACTGTCAGGTGCTTGTGGTTCAAGTGTATTTACAATAAACTTCTTTTTATATTGTGCAGCTGGAATCATAAAGTCACCTTTTCGTGCATTCACCTCTTTAATTATTTTTTCCACTTCCACCTGGCTATGTAAATAGTGACCTTCATAGGGTCTTTCACTAGATTTAAACTTTACAATTTTGTAAAATTCAAGTTTTAAAATAGTATCCTTTTCCAACTTTGAAACTAAAACACCATTCCATTTTAATCTGTCAATAATTTCTCTATATCCCTGAGGTATAAAATAATATTGAGGCGCTTTAACTTTTAATATTTCTTTTAAGTAATTGAAATACGGAATTCTTTTTTCGTATGGCTTACTTTGATCATAATACAATCGGTCTTGTCCATGTATCGAACTTGGTTTATATCCAAATTCAAATCCTTTAAAACACAAAGAATCAAATTTACTTTCATTCACAGCATACATGATCGATACCGAATCTGCTGCCAACTGAGCTGCAATATCAGATCGGAAGAGCGTCGTGTAGGGCAAGAGTG
>JAUMBJ010000165.1:0-11966 GCA_032115755.1 Saprospiraceae bacterium | reverse complement strand
CTGCAATATCGTCCCTTCTTGCCTTTTTGATTTCTGTCTTATTGCCGGATGCATGTTTTATCATACTGTGCAATAAAGCAAGCGTACTGTAAACTCTATCTTTATAAGGTTTAAGCATATGTGCTTCAGGCATAAATGAAAACGTATGATGTAATGCGGCAAAACCAGATGAATAACGGGGCAAATCAAGAAACCCGTAAATACCTTTGTCAGGAACACCATAACTATGAACATAAGGAATCATTTCCCAGCCTGACGAAATCATTTTTGCATATAAATCCGGCAGCATTTCGTTGCAAAGATATTTGTTCATGGCAAGGCCCAATTTGTCATGGTGCGTCGCAATCAGGGTCATGGTATACGTATAATCTGCTCCATTTGAAGTATGGGTGTCAACCATTATATCCGGATTCCATTTATTAAAAATCTGTGTAAAAGTTTTTGATTCCTCTGAATCACATTTTATAAAATCCCGGTTAAGATCCAGATTTTTGGAATTCCCTCTAAATCCATAAAGTTGAGGACCATTCTGATTAGCTCTGCTAAAACTACCACGTTTTAATCCTCCTCCGATATTATAAAATGGAATTATTACAATGATCACATTACGAAGTAATTCTGGCTCTGTAATAATGTCTCTGGCAAATATCATAGATGCATCGATACCGCATGGTTCTCCTGGATGTATTCCATTATTAATCAGAAGCACAAGCTTGTCAGATTTTACTGCCGATGCAGGGGTAAAATCCCCATCAGAGGCGATAATTATTTCGTGCAACGGAATTCCGGCGTCTGTCATTCCTATTGGTTTCATCTGAACCAAATCAGACTTCTGATCAAGCATTTGATACCAGGCCATTGTTTCTTCGTAAGAGGCAGAATAATTAATATCCTTTTCAAAAGGAGTGTTTAGCATGCTGCCCATATTTTGAGCTTCTAATCCTTGGTGTAATATAATAATCCATACCCAAGCCAATTGATACTTAAAAAAAATCATTTTACGATTAATTTTCATTTTCTAATATTCCAAGTCTGATGGTAAATGTTGTCACTTCATGTGGCTTAGACGATTTAATATAGATTTTACCAGAATGGTAATCCTCAATGATGCGCTTTGCCAATGACAGACCTAGCCCCCAACCTCTTTTTTTTGTTGAATAACCTGGCTTAAAAACTTCTTTAAACTTATTTTGTGGGATTCCAGAACCGTTATCAGATAGATTAATATAGACATATTTATGGTCCTTTTCAAAATCTACAGTTATATTACCCTTACCTGACATAGCATCTAGACTGTTACGCATAAGATTTTCAATAACCCAATCAAAAAGATGTCTGTTAATCAGCGCTTTGACAGGAAAATTTGGTGTAATTATCTCAAATATAACTTTTCGGGATGACCGAATTTGCATATAATCTTTGACTTCCTGCACTTCATCATACAGATCTGTTTCTTCCAAAACTGGTGTAGACCCAATTTTTGAAAATCTGTCTGCTATCAGAGCCAGTCTATCCGCATCCTTGACCAGTTCTGTAACAATCTCCTCCTGCTCTCTATCGTTGCCTGATTTTTCTTTAAGGACTTCTATCCATCCCATGATTGCGCTAATGGGGGTCCCAAGCTGATGTGCAGTCTCTTTTGCCATTCCTGCCCACAATAAATTTTGCTCAGCCTGTCTGGAGGCATTTAAAAGAAAATACCCCAACAAAATAAAAATGGCTATGAGGATAAATTGAAATGGTGGAAACAATTTAATATAGGTAGTTAATGGCGGATCAAAATAATATACTTTTGAAGCATAACCCTGACCTATTATTGGTTCTTTTCCAGACTTAAGAAAATCTTCTTTTTTCTTTTCCAAAAACATATCATCAGATTCTTGCTCTTCCTGAAAATAAGTGCTGGATAAAAATCCACTTTCATCTTCCAAAATTACAGGCAAAGACAAGGATTCTGCAACGGCAAGTTCCATATCCATACTGCAATCAGACAAATTATCTGCTGCAAGTTCATTGACTGCCTTTACATAGAGATTAATATTTATAATTTGATTCTCCCTGAGCTCTTCGGTAAGATAATTGGCATAAAAAACCGTGCATGCAAGTGTAACGCAGCCTACCAAAAGCAGTAATAGTTTACCTGATTTATTGGGGGGACTGTTTTTCATTTAACATCTTTTATTTTTAAAATGCGATTTTTTATCGGCATTTATTTCATTTGTTTATTTTTTAGATCATCACACTCCGTGTGATTTGTTTTTAACGCCAAATGGAATCTTTGATGAGCAAAATAATCATTGTGGTTTGTGTGCAAATGATTTTTTTACTCATGTCGATTTCATGTGTTTATTTTTTAATTCATCACACTCCGTGTGATTTGTTTTTAAAACCACATGGAATTGACAACTTTATTTGTATCTATGGTGTTTTCGAACTCGCGTTTCGCATGAGAAATAAACATCTTAGTTTGTGTGACCGTCTCATGCTCATTTCATTTATTTTTTTAGTTCATCACACTCCGTACGATTTGTATTTAAAGCCACATGGAATCTATGAAGCGTAAAATAATCATTGTGGTTTGTATGTTAATGATTTTTTATTCATGTTGATTAATTTATTTTTTATTACTAAAAGCTGCATAACGACTCTGTAAGATTAAAAGCATATTTGGTTCTCATTCAATAAATATTTTCGTCGGTAGCTTTATAATTCTTTCTCGCAAGGCTTTTACATTCTTAATAATCTAACCTAAAAGCCTGGGAATACTATTATTAAAAAGGTCTCCTGGAATTCTAAACTATATATTATTTGCTAATCCTATCCATAATTTAGCAGTATTTATAATTAAATCTTCTATCACGGGGAGCTTTTACAGATCTTTAATTAAGTTTAGTTAATCAATTGCATTATTCCACTTCATTGATTACTCCTTGATATACATGAAATTTTCTATAGTCAAGTTTCATTTCATCCAATAAACCAGTGACACGATAATCCTCTGTATCTGTAATCAATATTTGACCAAAATAAGATTCTGACAGCAAATTAAGTAAGTGTCCAACCCTTTGATAATCCAATTTATCAAAAATATCATCAAGAAGTAAAACAGGCTTGTTGCCGCCAAATTTCTCCAAAATTTTGTATTGAGTAAGTTTTAAAGCTAAAACAAAACTTTTTAACTGTCCCTGTGAAGCAAAGTGTCTGAGTAAGTGATCCGACATCAATAATTGTAAATCATCACGGTGTATGCCCTGTGAGGTTCTTCCTGTCCTAATATCGACTTCCATGGTCTGCTGCCAAATTTCAAGTATATTTCCATCCTGCATACAAGATTCATACTTAATATCAACTTCTTCCTTTTTGCCAGAAATGATAGAATACATGTCTTTGAACAAAGGATTAAAAACTGATTCAAATTGTGTTCTTGATTTAAATATCAGATTTGCCGGTTCTATCATGGCATGCGTCAAAGTCTCGAGATAATGACGATCTATGCGATGCTGCTCCAAAGAAGATTTTAAATAGGCATTTCTTTGTTTTAGAAGCTTGTGATATTTGAGTAATGCTTCCAGATAGGGTTTGTCATACTGGCTTATCGTAGCATTGATAAAATTTCTCCTTTCTTCAGAACCATCTATAAGCTGAATAATGTCTTCTGGTGCAACAAATACGCATTGATGAAGACCTACTAGGTCCCCAATTTTTTGAAGTTTTATGCCATCCGAGTCTATCTCTTTCCTACCAGACAGAGCATATTTTACTACAATATAGGATTGCTCACCAGATTCCTCTACAAAAGCACCTGAGATCCTAAAGTAATCTTTTGTATGGTTTACTGTAAACTTATCCTGATTATGAAAAAAACTCTTTCCAAGACACAGATAATAGACCGCATCCAGTATATTCGTTTTTCCCATTCCGTTAAAACCCGTAAGGATATTAAACTTTGGATGAAACGAAACGACAGCTTCGTCATAATTTTTGAAGCTGGATAATTTTAAATGCCCTAAATACAAATTTTGATAATTAAGAACATGTAAAGGTAATCAATCACAAAGTTATATCGCTGCAATTATACATGAATACCCAGCTTATCACGCACAATTGCAAGAACCATGTTAAGCTGATCAACACGATCAATATAAGAATTATCTATCTCTATAGCATCGCTTGCTTTTCTCAGAGGACTGTTCTCTCGATTGGAATCTGTATAATCCCTCATTTTTAAATTCTCTGCTACTTCCTCTAAAGTTATGCTTGGATCCACTTTAATTGCATCCATGTACCTACGCATTGACCTAACTGATAATGAAGCTGTAATAAAAAATTTAATATTTGCATGCGGAAAAACGACAGTTCCTATGTCTCTTCCATCCATAACAAGGTTTGAATTTTCCGCCATTTTTCTCTGTTGCGAAACCATAGCTTCCCTGACTTGTGAAAGAGCAGAAATTTTACTCACATGCTCAGATATGTCGGTGCTTCGAATCAATAATTCTACGTTTTCTCCATTTAAAAAACAGGTATTCTTTCCTTGGATAATTTTAAATT
Organism: Saprospiraceae bacterium; assembly: GCA_032115755.1. Lineage (GTDB taxonomy): Bacteria > Bacteroidota > Bacteroidia > Chitinophagales > Saprospiraceae > OLB9. Next base: position 7,415 of record JAUMBJ010000165.1, on the reverse strand, counting down.
CAATTTCGATGTTTTCCAATGCATTCCGTACAGATTCCTGAGATTCAACATTCGTATGGAATCTGGCAAAATAAAGTGTAACAGCCCTATACATGGCACCTGTATCTACGAACACAAATTTCAATCTATCTGCAAGGTCTTTTGCCAATGAAGATTTACCTGAAGCAGATGGACCATCTACTGCTATTACATAATGTCCGGACACTTTATGTGATATGGGTATTAGTATTCTTCCTCGTTAAAAAGAAAATCATCTTTACGAGGATAATCTGGCCAAATATCTTCCATTGATTCATAGATTTCGTACTCGTCATCAAGTTCCTGTAAATTTTCTATTACTTCCAATGGTGCTCCTGATCTGATAGCAAAGTCAATCAGTTCGTCCCTGGTGGCAGGCCATGGCGCATCTTCGAGTGTGTGAGCTAATTCTAAAGTCCAGTACATACTATAATGATTTAAAGTAATCTGATGAATAATTATTACAAAATGAGCATGGCATCGCCATAGCTAAAGAATCTGTATTTTTCCTTTACAGCCTGCTGATATGCCTCCATAATTAAGTCATACCCCCCAAATGCGGCTATCATGATAACCAAACTTGTCTTAGGTAAGTGAAAATTGGTTATCATACTATTTGCAACGCTAAAATCATAAGGCGGATAAATAAACAAGTTTGTCCACCCTTCATTAGGTTTTAATAAGCCAGTAGCTGAAACAGAGGACTCAATGGTTCGCATAGAGGTTGTGCCGACTGCGCATACTTTTTTATGTTCATTTTTAGCGCGATTTACCACGTCCGCGGTTTTTTCACTGATTCGATAATACTCGGCATCCATTTTATGCTTAGAAAGATCTTCTACGTCAATACTGCGAAATGTACCTAATCCGACATGTAATGTAACTTCTGTCAAATCGACACCTTTAATTTCCAGTCTCTTAAGCAATTCCTTTGTAAAATGCAGACCCGCAGTTGGAGCAGCAACGGCCCCTGTTTCCTTTGCATATACGGTCTGATAACGTTCAGCATCTAAATCTTCTGGCTTCCGATTAATATATTTCGGAAGGGGTGTACTTCCCAATCCATCAAGAGCCGTACGGAAAGCATCATAATCACCATCATAAAAAAATCTTATCGTTCTTCCCCTTGAAGTAGTGTTGTCAACTACTTCAGCTACCATGACTTCATTACCTTTTTCATCCGAAAAATACAATTTGTTACCAACTCTAATTTTACGGGCTGGATCTACAAGCACATCCCAAAGCCTGGCTTCTGCATTTAATTCCCTAAGTAAAAATACTTCAATTTTAGCTCCTGTTTTCTCCTTTTTTCCATACATTCTGGCAGGAAACACTTTGGTGTTATTAAAAATGAAAACATCACCATCATCAAAATAATCAATGACATCTTTAAATAACTTATGTTCTATGGTGCCAGCAGCTCTATTTACCACCATCAACCTTGATTCGTCCCGCTCTTTAACAGGATATTGTGCTATTAATTCCTCAGGAAGATCAAACTTAAAATTTGAAAGCTTGGTTCTCATATATTTATTTTTATTTTAGCACGCTGTTCGCGTATTTTTTTACTTACTTCTAATGATAAAATCATTAACCATTTTTATTTCCACCCTATGATCCCTTAGTATGAATTAACTTAAATTTGCCGCAAAAGTAAAAATATTATTCAACAATTAAAATAAAGATTGTATACCCAATTACGTATCTTCAAAAAGTTGTTTATAACAACGACCTGATATATAACCAAAGGCTACTGACATTGTTTTAACAGAAACTAATTTGTAATGTAAAAATTTTACTTTCACACCTAAAAATTCATTATTGAGGTGATTTAAACCAATATTCATCTAATATCCCCGTTCGTTTGATTTTTATACGTTAATTTTATTATTGAATTGAGTTAAGATTATATTAAAAGCTATGCGAATCTGGTTTAAAATATTCTTAGAAAGTTGTATCCAAGCTTGGAATGCACTTATACAAAACAAATTAAGAACGCTGCTCTCCCTACTGGGTATTATGATCGGTATATTTTGTATTATCACTGTAAAAGCTGCCGTAGATTCCTTAGAGGAAAGTATTGTAGATGGGTTCAAAGAACTTGGAAGTGATGTCATTTATGTTGATCGTATGCCTTGGAATGAAGATCCCGGACAGAATTACTGGAAGTACATAAAACGTCCAAAACCGGATTATGAAGATTATAGATTTATCAAAGAAAGATCCAAGTTATCTGCAGGAATTTCATATTGTATATTTACCGGAGGTAAGTCAATAAAGTTTCAGAGCAATGCCATTACTAATGCTTTTATCATGGGCAGTACTTACGAATATTTTGACCTGCAGGGCATGACGCTTGAAGAAGGCAGATACTTTACTAATGCAGAATACCTCAGTGGGAGTAATAAGGTTATCCTTGGACATAAATTATATAAAGAGTTGTTTGGTTCGATCAATGGAATTGGCAAAAAAGTTAGGCTATTTGGACAAAATTATCAGGTCATAGGTTACCTTACATCTGAAGGTGAAGGAATGTTTAACTTTCTCAATTTTGATGAAGTTATCTGGGTAACCTTTAATAACGTAAAAAGGTTTGTCAATGTCAATGAAACCGAAAATATTGGAAATCTCCTGAGCCTTAAGTCTAAAAAAGGCGTCGATATGGAAGAGCTCAAAGCTGAAACTGCAGGTATTATACGAGCTGGAAGGGGCATAAAACCATTTGAAGCAGATAATTTTGCACTTAATACTTTATCAGCACTATCCCAGGTTCTGGAAAGTGTTTTTGGGGCTATCAATATTGCCGGCCTTATTATCGGTATATTTGCACTTGTCGTCGGTATGTTTAGCGTGTCTAATATCATGTTTGTATCTGTAAAAGAAAGAACCAATATCATTGGTATTAAAAAGGCACTCGGTGCAAAGAGAGAAGTAATTTTATCCGAATTTCTGATTGAATCAGTGTTTCTTTGTGTTTTAGGTGGTATAATTGGTATTATAATGGTTTATTTAACGCTACTGCTCTTATCAAGTGTTACACCATTTGAAATGAAATTATCCATATCTAATGTCCTTCAAGGTTTGACGTGGTCGGTGGCAGTTGGAATTATCTCCGGAATGATCCCTGCCATTCAGGCATCTGGTATGGATCCTGTAGAAGCTATACGTTCCTAACCGCTGTGCGAATGGCAGTCAATGTTTGTAAAAGTGGCTCAAGTTCCGATAATGGAAGCATATTGGCGCCATCAGATTTAGCAGCTCCAGGGTTGGGATGAGTTTCGATAAATAATCCGTCTGCACCTACCGCAATTGCTGCTTTAGCGATAGTTGCTATAAGCCCAGGCTTACCACCCGTAACACCAGATGGTTGATTAGGTTGTTGCAATGAATGCGTACAATCCATAACTACTGGTACATCAAAAGAACGCATCACTGGTATTCCACGAAAATCTACAACTAGATCCTGATACCCAAAAGAGTTGCCTCGCTCAGTGAGTATAACTTTTTCACTTCCGGATTCATTCATCTTGTGTACAGCATGAATCATTGAATCTGCACTCATAAATTGCCCCTTTTTAATATTGACCCACTTCCCGGTTTGAGCTGCAGCCTGAATCAAACTTGTTTGTCTGCATAAGAAGGCAGGTATTTGAAGTAGATCAACATATGCGGCTGCCATTTCTGCCTCATGGTCGAGATGAATATCAGTTGTTACAGGTACTTGAAATTTTTGTCCTACTTGCTGCAGTATTTCCAAAGCCTTTTCATCCCCTATTCCTGTAAAGGAATGTATACTGGATCTGTTGGCCTTTCGATAGGAGCCTTTGAAAATTAGAGGTATTGAAAACTCATTGGATAATGCAACTAGTTTTTCGGCAATAAGAAATGGTGTTTGGTCATCTTCTATAGCGCATGGCCCAGCAATGAGAAAAAATTGTCCGCTTTCCAAATGCTGTAGAGAGGGCAGAATAAGTTTAGCCATAAAAAATCATTTAAATTAAAAAGGCCAGCAATATAATATTGTTGGCCTTATATTTTAAAAATAAAAGTAATTTTAGTCTTGAACCAACTCGAAATCTACCTTGGTAGATACTTCTTTATGCAAGTTGATTGTTGCCGTGTAGGTTCCTACCTCCTTAATATCTTCTGGTATAACAATTTTCTTACGCTCTACATCTACACCTAACTGATCCTTAAGTGCATTAGCAATCTGAACGTTAGTAATACTTCCGAAGATTTTACCCGATGTACCAGCTTTTACTGCAATTTTAAGGGTTTTACCTTCAATTGAAGAAACAAGCTCTTTGTACTCACCTACTCTTGCTGCCTCTTTTGCATCTTCTTCAGCAATTATTGCATCAAGTTTTTTACGATTGACTGCATTGGCAGTGATGGCTAATCCTTGTGGAATCAGATAATTACGTCCATATCCTGGCTTAACCTTGACTACATCGTGCTTATCACCTAATTTTTCGATATCTTTTAATAGTATAAGTTCCATTTCAAATACTTTAATTACTTTAACAAATCAGTTACATAAGGAAGAATAGCCATGTGTCTCGCTCTCTTTACAGCCACTGCAACCAGTTTTTGATATTTAAGCGAATTGCCGGTGATTCTTCTTGGCAGAAGCTTACCTTGCTCATTAACAAATTGCAACAAGAAGTCAGCGTCCTTATAGTCTATATATTTGATACCGAACTTTCGGAATCTACAATACTTTTTTCTGGTTTGCCCAATGGTAGGGTTGTTCAAAAATTTTATATCGTCTTTTGATGCCATGTTTCTTTAATTTTTACTTATCCAATAATTATTCTTCTTCCTGAGCTATTACTGGTGCCACAGGCACATCTGGTACACGTACAGGAGCAACAGGTTCTTCAGCTACAGCTGAAACATCCGTCGATTTCTTTTTATCTCTCTTCTTGTAGGAAGATATTTTGCCTGTACGCCTGTCCTCATTGTACTTGATACCGTACTTGTCTAACTTTATAGATAGAAATCGAATGATTCTTTCATCTCGTCTAAGCGCCAACTCAAGTTTTGAAATGATCAAGCCATTAGGAGTGGTAAACTCAATACAATAGTAAACGCCAGAAGTTCTCTTGTTAATTGGATAAGCAAGTTGCTTTAGTCCGATTTCGTTTACATGAACAATTTTGCATCCATTTTCGGAAAGCAATGTTTCATAAATTTTTGCTGTCGATTTAATTTCATCACCTGACAGAACGGGATCGATGATAAAATTTACTTCATAATGAACCATAGTGTTTTTTGAAGTTTGTTAATAAATAGGACTTTGCCTTTATAATAAAAAGTAGACGCATCCATCTACTCATAGAAAACTTAAATTAGTCTGCTGCCTGGTATCTCTTTTCCTTAATTTTGGCCTTTTTACCTGTAAGACTTCGTAGATAATAAAGCTTTGCTCTTCTAACCTTTCCTCTTTTAAGCACCTGAATTTCAGCAATGGCAGGAGATGAAAATGGTATTATACGCTCTACACCTACCCCATTTGAAATTTTCCTTACTGTAAAGGTTTTAGTAGGTCCATGACCTTTAATTTGTATAACATCTCCACGGAAAATCTGAATCCTTTCCTTGGAACCTTCTATGATTTTATAGCTAACCGCTATATTGTCTCCAGGCTTAAATGAAGGCAATTCTTGCCTTTTAGTTAATTGCTCGTGAACGTATCCTATTAAATCCATAAAATATGCTTTTATTTAAAACGGAGCGCAAAGATAATATATTTTACCATATATTTCATCAATCTTATATTTTTTTTTCTTGTAATTCAATAAATTAGAGGCAACTTACGTGTTAGGTATATAGCTAAGATGGAAGATAATAATAGGATGATCTTTTTTTTATCTTTATTATTTACAATAATTAAGGTCACTCCAATACGCATTGTAATTCATTAAGGTGAATTTTATTATATGTTAAAATAATTACATATGTTTGCATCGATTTAAAATGTAAACAAAAAAACACCAAAATAATATGAAAAATTTTTCCAAATTTATATGCATTTATGCTTTTGCTTTAGCTATTGTTTCTTGTAAAAATGAAAAACCTCAAGGCATTGTAGATCCTGACAAACTTCCGATTCCGAGTGCCTGCGAAATGGTTTCTGATTCGTGGATTAAGGACAACTTAAAGCTAAATGTCAAGGACATTAGTATTCGTGAAGCCAACAGCGATAAAAACAAATATTTTAAATCATGTTTTTTTCAATGGGAAGAATCAGCAGATAATCCAAATGCGGGAATACTTATTCAAATTCAAACCAACTCTGTGTATAAGGAGTTTCCTGAATTTATTGCTAAATCCATTGAATCAAAGCGCACAGATGGGGAAATGATGGTTGATTCTACCGATCCAATTAAATTTCAGAAGTTTGACGTAGGGTTGGATGGCGCATACTCTTATGCTATGAAAAGATTTTACTGGAGAATTGACGATAATTATCTATTTATGCTCGCTTTTAATATAAATATGTCAGAAAGCGAAATGGTAGATAAAGCCGAGACCATTGCGGAAGAAGTGACTCGAAATTTCGAAAAAACTATGTACTAATATATACCTGGTATAAATACTTTAGTATATAAAACTGGCATGTTTTCACCATAATATGTAGCAATGTGGGTTCCAGCAGGTAAATCACGAACATCAGCGCAATAATTTGATGTAACTGGGCAAAAGACTTTACCTTGCATATCTGTGAGTATCAGCTTGCCTTGGGGAAGCGTATTTGGGACACACAATAAACCTCCATCACTCCATATTAATTTTAATTTTACGTCCGATTCAACCGAAGGCACAGAGGAAGAGCATTCCAAACGGTTAATGTATGTCCAAAGCACATCATTGTAAAAAAGCGATGCGGGTGATCCCTCAGTATCCTTACCCATCCTTACAATTACCAGATTTTTGGAGGGTACAATGTTGATAATCTGCCCATCTCTTCCGAGTGCCGAATACATATCCGAAGGTGCATTTAAAAACAAGGGTCTGTTAAATACTATCTGACTGCCAGGCACCATGGATTTGTTCTTTCCATTGAGCCACCACAAATAACCATACGAAGGATTTATATTTTGTGATGTCTGTACCATTTGATTAAAATAGGACTCGTCAAGAATTTTATTTTGATTCCAGCTGCCTTTAGATAGCATTAGTAAGCCAAACCTTGCCATAGAACGTGGCTTACTGATAAAAACGTTATTATAACCGATTTTGAAAAATTGTCCGGTAATGGCCGTTTTTTGGGTAATTCTTGAAAATACATATGTGTTAAGCTTTGTTCCGGTTGCTTTTTCAAGGACGGCATCTAAAACTGTGTATGGGCCATTATGGTATGCCCATCTAGTTCCAGGCATAGCCTTATATTT
>JAUMBJ010000164.1:0-2104 GCA_032115755.1 Saprospiraceae bacterium | reverse complement strand
CTTACACGTACACAAGCAAAACATATCATACTGCCCAGCCACATTTAAGATGGTTGAAAAAATGATGGAACGCTACTAGAAGTAAACATCCTCAATAAAATATAGGGTAGGTTCTTTGCCTGACTCAAGATTAATGGCTACCACATCAAACTGAATGTTTTTAAAGTTTGGGTGTAAGTAATGATAATGGCAGGCAGCATTTTTTAAATGCCTCATTTTTTTACCTGAAATATGCTGCTCGGGGTGTCCATATTGCAGGCTGGTTCTGGTTTTTACTTCTATAAAATGAAGGGTCTTGTCGATGGCTGCAATAATATCGAGCTCCCAGTGATGGTGTCTCCAATTGACATCTAATATGGTATAGCCCCGTTTTATTAGATAATCAACAGCAAATATTTCCCCCTGTTTTCCTATTTGAAGATTTTGAGACGGCATAGGATTAAAATTGTGGGGTTGTATAACATACGAAGGGATTTTTCGTTTCTATAAAAAAAGGAACATGTCTTTTAAGTATAGCGTTCATAAATTACAAGGTACCGTGCAGCACTATAGCTGGGGTGGTACCACATTTTTGCCTAAGCTATTAAGTATCGAAAACCCAAATCATAAACCCTTTGCAGAGTATTGGTTGGGTATTCATGCTGGTGGGCCTGCAAGTATTGAGGTAAACCAACAAGCCATTTTACTTTCAGATGCCATTGCTACAGATCCAAAAGCGGCATTATCAGAACCTGTATTTAACCATTTTGGGGGTTTGCCATACCTGTTTAAAATACTGGATGTTAAAGACATGCTTTCTATTCAAGTGCATCCTACCAAGGATTATGCAAAGGTCGCATTTGAAAAGGAAGAAGCTGCAGGCATCTCTTTAAACGCACCAAACCGCAATTATAAAGACACCAATCATAAACCAGAGATTATGCTGGCTATGAGTGAGTTCTGGCTGTTACATGGATTTAAATCTGAAGCCAAAATACTAGAAACGCTAGAAAATATAGCAGAATTTCAGGTATTAGTACCCTTGTACAAATCAGAAGGATTAAAGGGATTGTACCAGTTTTTGATGGAAATGGAACAGGCGCAGGTGGATAGCCTTTTAAGCCCAGTGGTTAAAAGAGCCCTTAGGAACAAACAGGAAGGTAAAGTGGACAGAAGCGCCCCAGATTGGTGGGTGGCTAAATTGTATGAAAACGAGGCAGGTATATTACCTATTGACAAAGGCGTTTTTTCGATATACCTATTTAATATTGTTTGTGTAATGCCAGGGCAGGGGATTTTTCAGGACGCTGGCGTGCCACATGCCTATTTAGAGGGTCAAAATGTGGAGTTAATGGCCAATAGCGACAATGTATTAAGGGGAGGTCTTACGCCTAAGCATATAGACGTTGAAGAGCTCATTTATAATATAAAGTTTGAATCTATAGATCCAGTCATTATAGAAGGCACAAAGCCGTGCATGGGCGAAAGCGTTTATCCAGCGCCGGTTCAAGACTTTGGTATCGCATCCATTACCCTTGATGGCTCTAATTCCTACAGCTATGAAGCGGAAAGCTTGGATATGTTTTTAGTGGTGGAAGGAGGGTGCGTGGTTAATAACCAATTGAGTGTTAAAACAGGTGAGGCTTTTGTTGTTTTTCCTGGCAATAAGTTAAACATACATACATCGGGTAAAACCCTTATTTATAGAGCATTTGTGCCTTCTTTGGCAGCTTATTCACAACATGAGGAAAATTGATGTTAGTAAGAGTGTTGCGAAGTACCTATTTTTGTTTTGAAACAGTATATACATGAAAATTTCTAGATCTATAATCGTTGCTTTAGTACTCACAATTGTAGCAAGTGCACTTTACAGAATTATGCCTAACAGGCCTATGGGTTTTGCACCTCAAATTGCCATTGCATTATTTAGTGGAGCGCTGTGTGTGAAAAATAAAAAGTGGGCTTTTGCAATGCCGCTTGTTTCTATGTTTATTTCAGATTTATTTTTTGAGGTATTATACATGAACCACTTAACAGACTACCAAGGATTTTATAGTGGTCAGTGGCTTAACTATATTTTAATTGCTGGTCTTGCAGCTTTTGGATTTTTAATTCAAACAAAAAA
>JAUMBJ010000163.1:4777-8787 GCA_032115755.1 Saprospiraceae bacterium | reverse complement strand
CACCCACTCAGCAATGATTAAATAAGTCCATTTTTCTGCGACGGAAAATCTTCTTTCGGTGTTTAATAGTCTTGTTCTTTCCTGGTATTTCACAAAATTGAAATACATCAAATAGAAATGCCTTATTATAAACATTTTCTAAGTCTTTCTTTTTTTCTTCTTAGCTGCAGGAAACAAGATATTATTTAAGATCAAACGGTATCCTGGAGAGTTTGGATGTAAACTCAAATCTGTAGGTGGATCTCCTACACGGTGTTGATAATCTTCAGGATCATGACCTCCGTAAAAAGTCCAGGTGCCAAATCCATGTGTTCCATGTATGTACCTTACTTCATCAGCTGATTTGTTATCCCCTAATATAAGTACTTCGGGCTTGACGAGATGTTTACTAAAAGCAGTAGCTTGCCCCATAAACCCTTTTATTGTTTGGGTGTGATTTTGACAAAGCATGGTAGGCACAGGATCCCACTTTGCAGAAAATTCAAAAAGATTAAAATAATCGATTTCTGGTGTTATTGACCTGTTTTTATGATCAATATCAGAATGCTCATAAGTCAGTGGATTCAAGATGATTTCAAAATTTCTGAAAGCAAATGTTTTTGAATAATCAAGTTTTTGATTGGCATTTGGATCGTACGTATCACCATCAAATACCTCTGCACAAATATCGAGTCCTTCTGCTGCCAAAGCTATATCATAAGTATCCGTAGCAGAACACATGGCAAACATAAAGCCGCCTGCAGCTACATAATCCTTAATTTTTTTTGCAACAGCGAGTTTTAGCTGAGATACTTTATCAAAACCAAGATCCTTTGCCAAAGCTTCTGTCTTTTGTTGATTTAGCTTATACCATGCCTGTCCTCCCTGACTTGCATAAAACTTTCCGTACTGTCCGGTAAAATCTTCATGATGCAAGTGCAACCAGTCATATTCGGCCAGTTTACCTTGCAAAACTTCCCTGTCATAAATTTTATCAAAAGGAATTTCTGCATAGGTAAGTACAAGTGTCACAGCATCATCCCAGGGTTGAATTCGCATACCTTGAGGATTAAAATCAGGTGTGTATACCGCAATTTTAGGCGCTTTTTCAAGTTTCACGGCTTCCTGATTAACTTCAGGATTGTTTATTTGTGCTCTGATTTGTAGCCATTCTGCGTCCGATATAACCTCATAAGAAACTCCCCTTACTTTACACTCCTTTTCAATAGTTGGACTGTAAGGCATTCCAAAACTTCCGCCTCGGTAATTGAGGAGCCAATATGCTTCAACCTCCTGGTCTATAACCCAATAGGCAATACCATATGCCTTAAGGTGGTTGGATTGCTTCTGAAATTCCATGGGAATAAGTATATACTTTGCCTCGACCCCGGTAGCCAGAAATAAAAAACAACATAATACTATAATCCTGTTTAAATTCATGTGTTTATTTTTTAATTGATCACTTTTCGTGTGAATCGTTTCTAAGGCAAAATGGAATCTTGAATGCCTAAAAAATGTTTAAAGTTTGTTTGTAAATGACAACTTTACGCATAGCGCAGTCATGTGTTTATTTTTGTTTTATTAAGTTTCAAGTGATTAATTGAACTGCATACTTAAATCTAACACGAAAAAAATCAAATATGTTAAAGCCAAGTAAAACATAATTTTTTTATCCTCTCCATTAAATACCCATTCAAGTCGACTACATAAACATATTTTTAGGTACTTATGGTTTATTTTAACATTAAAAATTAAGTTAATATTTCTATTCTACTTCACAAAGATGGTCATTTTTTATCATCTTTGCAGCTCAATGAGTGATATACACATGTACCAAATTAGCTTTCCAAATTTTGCAATAGCCCTATTAACAGCCATATTTGCTGGTATTTTGTATGCCTCTATTTTATATGTCAGAGAAAAAAAGTTTAAGGACCAAAAATTTAATCTGACAGCTATATTGGCCATCCTGAGAGGCACACTAGTTGCTTTGATCGTTTTACTTCTTTTTTCTCCAGCCATAAAAACCACAAAAGATGATATACAAAAGCCTGTTTTAGTTATGGCTCAAGATATTTCATCTTCCAAAAGTGTCAAAAACGACAGTATTAAGGACATTCAATTCCAAAATGCGTGGATGTCCATTTCCGAAAAATTACAAAATACATTTAATGTAAAAATGCTTCAATTTGCCGGAGAGGTTTCTGACAATACAAAAAATAAAATTTCTACAAATAGTACCAATATAGACGCTGCACTTCGCCATATTGACGAATATTACAGCGATCAAAACCTGGGCGCTGTAATTTTAAGCAGTGATGGTATTTATAATGAAGGAAGTAACCCCGTTTATACAGAATTTTCCAAAAAAATACCACTATATACCGTTGCGCAGGGTGACACAACACGCCGAAAAGATATCAGTATTTCGGAAGTTTTATTCAACAAAATAGCTTACCTAGGCGATAGGTTTACCATACAGGCTGACCTAAGTTCATATCAACTTGGCGGTACGACAACTAAAGTAATATTGGAGGAAATAAAGGGAGGTAAAACTAAAAAACTGGGTGAACATATTATAAGTATCGATAAAAAAGAGTTTTTTACGACCAAGAGTTTTACAGTTGAAGCAAACAGCCCAGGCGTTATAAGATATAGGGTTTCTGTTACAGCTGTTGCGGGAGAAAGCAATAAAAACAATAACACAAAAGAGTTTTTTGTTGAAGTACTTGATGGAAGGCAAAAGATTCTTATACTTGGACATGCACCTCACCCGGATATTTCTGCTTGGCACCAAACCATCACCCAAAATAAAAATTATGATGTTAAAACTGCGTTTGCTTCCGATCAGCAAATACAACCTGCAGACTTTGACCTCATAGTGCTTCACAACCTTCCTTCAGAAAAATTTCCGATCAAAGACATATTGATGATTTCCAAGCAAAAATCAATTCCTTTGATTTTTATTGTTGGGCTACAAACCTCTGTCGGGCTTGTCAATGAAGCACAAAACATCATTGGTATTAAGGGAGTAAGCAAGAATTTGGAGGAAGTTCAATCGGAGCTAAATAGTAATTTTCAAGGCTTCACCTTTTCAGATGGCCTAAATCAAAAAATCAAATTTTTCCCCCCGTTACTCGTTCCATTTGGAGAGTATACAACAGCAGGAAATGGGCAATCAGTTACTTTACAAGTCATTAAAAAAATTAAAACCAGCTATCCGCAGCTGGTATTGGGAGAACAAAACAGTATCAAAATTGCCGTATTTTGCGGAGAAGGTTTTTGGAAATGGCGACTTGCTGATTTTGCACAAAACGCAAATGGGGAGCTGTCAACAGAAATTCTAAATAAAACCATTCAATGGGTCACCACCAAAGAGGATAAAAGGAAATTTCGCGTAAATACCAATAAAAATATATACAGGGAACTAGAATCTGTCATTGTTGAAGCTCAACTCTATAATGACAATTATGAACTTGTTAACGATCCTGATGTAGACTTGACCATCAGAAATGAACAAAACAAAGAATATAAATATACATTTTCAAAAAATCAAAAATACTACACGGTAAATGCCGGAAAATTTGCCCCAGGAAATTACACCTATTCCGCCAGTGTTTCATTTGGCGGCAAATCCCTAAATGCAAAGGGAAGTTTTAATATCGAAAAAACGCAGCTGGAATTGAACGATTTAACTGCCCGCCACCATATCTTGGCTGATCTCTCAGAAAAAACAGGAGGCGCTATGTTTTACCCGCAGAATTTGGCTTCAATAGCTGATTCAATATTAGTATCCAGAGCATGGAAGCCGGTTTTGTATGAGCAGTCTTTTACTACGACAATTATTCATCTAAAATGGGTTTTCTTTCTGATTCTTTTATTACTGTCATTTGAGTGGTTTTTACGCCGATATTTTGGTTCCTATTGATTAAATTTTAAAAATTAAGTTAATTATTAGCATTACCGTAGACCTTTTTACAATTGTATTGTTTATCAAGACGATAAAGAGCTAAATTATGTATAAAAGTCTC
>JAUMBJ010000163.1:0-4767 GCA_032115755.1 Saprospiraceae bacterium | reverse complement strand
CGGCCCTTCAGGATCTGGAAAAACACGGCATGCTACTAAGGATAAAAGACCCGGTGGATCCTTATCTGGAAATGGCTGAAATACATCGGCGTATATATCATAAGCAAGGACCAGCGATTCTTTTTGAGCGTGTCAAAGGCAGCCCATTTATGGCAGCTTCTAATATTTTTGGCACCATAGACAGAACTGCATTTTTATTTCGGAATACACTTCCTAAAATTAAGAAGGTAATTGAATTAAAAGCTGATCCTTCCCGTGCTATTAAAAACCCATTAAAATATATTGCTGCGCCTTTTACGGCACTTCAGGCTTTACCTATGATGGCTTTGGGTAGGCCAGCCTCTATGTATAAAGAGACCAATATCTCCTCCTTACCTCAAATAGTATCCTGGCCCATGGATGGTGGGCCTTTTGTAACACTACCTCAAGTTTGTACTCTGCCACCAGGGGAAAGGAATATTATGAAGTCAAACATTGGAATGTATAGAATCCAGCTCAATGGCAATCATTATATCGCAGATAAGGAAATTGGCATGCATTATCAGATACACAGGGGAATTGGAGTACATCATCAGGCATACAATCAATCTGAAGAGCCCTTTAAAGCTTCAATTTTTGTTGGAGGCCCACCTTCACACAGTTTTTCTGCGATCATGCCCATGCCGGAAGGACTGAGTGAATTGACATTTGCTGGAATGCTTGGTGGAAGAAGATTTAGATACTTCAGAGACCAACAAGGTCATATAATATCGGGAGATGCAGACTTTGTGATTACCGGTACCATAGAAAAAAACAGGAAATTACCGGAAGGCCCCTTCGGTGATCACCTGGGGTACTACAGCTTACAACATGATTTTCCAGTGATGAAAGTTGATAAAGTCTACCACAGAAAAAATGCCATCTGGCATTTTACAGTTGTCGGACGGCCACCTCAGGAGGATAGTAGCTTCGGATGGTTGATACATGAACTTGTGGCAGAACTGACACCCGGGGAATTTCCGGGATTAATGGATATCCATGCTGTGGATGCAGCAGGGGTGCACCCATTACTACTGGCTATAGGTAAAGAGAGATATATGCCATTCAGAGAACCGGTACCAGAAGAAATTATTACTATTGGAAACAGAATTCTTGGGTCAGGGCAGACGTCACTTGCAAAATATCTATTTATCGCCGCTGATGAAGACAATCCGAACCACGACATCCATAACATCCCAGAGTTTTTCAACCACATTTTTTCGAGAATCGATTTTACCAGAGATTTACATTTTCAAACCAAAACTACCATAGATACGCTTGATTACTCAGGTTCTTCCTGGAATGGTGGATCAAAACTTCTCGTAGCTTGCAGAGGACAAATAAGGCGTACATTATCCCAAACCCTTCCAGAAAAATTACAACATCTTCCATCTATTAAAGATGCCGGACTGATAATGCCCGGCATTTTGGGGATTCAGATAAATAATTTTAAGTCATATGAAGAGGCTAAAATTGAAATTGATGAGCTAATCAGTCAATTAAGCACCATAGATCTAAGCCAGATTGCTTTGATTGTTCTCACAGAAAATCCAGATTTTTTAGCAAAGACAATCAATAACTTTGTTTGGGTCACATTTACACGGTCAAATCCATCGCATGACATTTATGGCGTAGGGAGCTTCATAGAACATAAGCACTGGGGTTGCACAGGACCATTGATCATAGATGCTCGGAAGAAGCCACACCATGCACCTGAACTGGTAACCGATCCAAAAACTTCTGAAAACGTTGACAGACTTTTTCATAAGTGGGGTTGGAAATATTGATTTATAATGTCTCTTTCTTAATTTTATCACTTAAAGATTTAACCCATATGCTTCATCAAGACACTATCATACAAGTACTGGAAAAAGACACGTCTCTTACAGATGAAGGTCGCCACATTGCCCAAAAAATTTGTGAAGGAAAAAGAATAAGCAATGAAGACGCAATGTGGTTGTTTGAAGAAGCATCTCTTGGTTATCTTGGTGTACTTGCCAATTACATCAGAGAGCATAAACATGGCGATAACACCTATTTCAATAGAAATTTTCATCTGGAGCCTACCAATGTATGCTTGTATACCTGCACATTTTGTTCATACAGCCGATTGATTAAAAAAAGAGAAGAAGGCTGGGAATACACATTGGATGAAATGATGGATATCATTAAAAAATATGATGATCAACCTGTTACTGAAGTACACATAGTTGGGGGTGTACTTCCTCAGTACGATGTAAAATTTTATTCCGAACTATTCAGTTCAATCAAAAAGCATAGGCCCGAATTACATGTAAAAGCATTAACACCCGTTGAATACCATTATATTTTCAAAAAAGATAAAATAAGTTATGAGGAAGGTATGCAACTGATGAAGGATGCTGGACTGGATTCTATACCTGGAGGGGGTGCAGAAATTTTCCATCCGGAAATCAGGGAAAAAATTGCAGGAGGCAAATGCACTGGTGAGCAATGGCTAAGAATTCATGAAATTTGGCATGAAATGGGTGGACGATCCAATGCGACCATGTTGTACGGACATATTGAAAATTATATGCATCGTGTACACCATCTGGACCAGCTTAGACAATTGCAAGACAAAACAGGTGGTTTTCAAACATTTATTCCACTTAAATTCCGTAACCAAGATAATGAAATGTCACATATTCCGGAAACAACAGCCATCGAAGATTTACGTAATTATGCCATTTCCAGGATATATCTCGACAATTTTGACCACATCAAAGCCTACTGGCCTATGATTGGAAGAGAAATGGCTCAGCTATCACTGGCTTATGGAGTAGATGATATTGATGGCACTATAGATGATACCACCAAAATATATTCTATGGCAGGCAGCGAAGAACAAAACCCGTCTTTGAGCACAGAACAACTTGTCAATCTCATTCGTAAAGTCGGTAGAAAACCAATCGAAAGAGATACACTTTATGGAATTATAAAGGATTACTCGGGTGTAGTTTTTGAAGACGATAATCAATATAGAGGGTATCTTGAACTTCCTGTAATCTCCAATAGATGAAATAAGTCAATTTCTATAAAAATAGATCAATAGGAACTATAATTCATCTTTGATTCTTAAAATCATATTTTTTGTAGCAAATTATTTCTACTAAATCTCTGAGATTCCAGGCTCAATCCATTTTTCAGTTGTGCGATATACTGTTCCTTTGAATAAAGCAATCTTCTCATGGTATTGATTAGAAATAATCACTTCATAAATTCCAAAACGAGAAGATAAGCTCAGTTCACGACATTCTGCTATCAAGGTATCCCCTTCCATAACTTTTTTAATATGAGAAATAGAAGTTTCAATCGAATATGACTTCTTATTGTGGGCATTGGACGCAAATGCAAGCGCACTGTCAGCAATGGAGTAACTCACACCTCCATGAAGGATGTTGAATCCATTGAGCATATCCTTTTTAACATGGCATCTAAGCTTACAATAACCGGGCGAAATTTCAATTATTGAAATTCCGAGCCATTTTGAAAACGGATCGTGTTCAAGCATTAATGAAGAGGCTATTTTATGGGAAAAGTCTCCTTCCATTACAAAGGTTTTGCATAAATATACTGAAACAACAATTTGTGTACTTTATCAGACGCTTTTTTAACAACATGTATGACATCCTGCACGGTTGTTGCGGTGAGTCTACGCTTAGGGAAACACACATTTGACACAACAGATATCGCAAGTACTTTTGTCTGACCATGACGTGCAACGAGCACTTCAGGTACGGTACTCATACCAACCAAATCTGCCCCCAGAATATTAGCCATTCTGTATTCTGCTGGTGTTTCCAGGCTTGGCCCCTGCAACGATAAATACACACCTTCTTTAATTTCTACACCAAGATCTACTGCGATATTTTTGATATCAGCAAGGGCACCGGTATCATAGGCGCACATCATATCGGGAAATCGAAGACCAAGTCGCATATCATTTTCGCCACGCAGAGGATGATCTGGTTGCATATTGATATGGTCTGAAATCAAAACAAGGTCGCCTTCTTCAAAATGCGGATTGACGGCACCTGCAGCATTTGTGATTATCAACTCCTCTATACCAAGCGCCTGCAAAACCCTCACTGGAAACGTAATTTCTTTAGCTGAATAACCTTCATAATAATGTAATCTCCCGGATAAAACAGCAATTGTTCGATTTGCAATTTTTCCAATTATGAGGTGTCCTGAATGACTTTCAATACTGCTTTTTATAAAGTAGGGAATGTCATCGTATGGAATAGTGCAGATCTCTTCCATATAGGTCGAAAAGTCACCAATTCCGGTACCCAGAATTATTCCGTACGAAATTTTAGAAATGCTTGCTCTGTTGGCAATATACTGAGCAGCTTCCTGAATTTTGGTATAATGTACTTCTTCCATGACACGTTTAATCTACTATGAGTGAAGCCCTGTCTAACGCTTGTTGCTTAAGATTTTGAGGAAGCTCCCTGAATTCATATTGCTGATTGCGTAATTGCGGCCTAAACCCTGCTTCTCGAATTGCTTTTTGTATCCCCTCTGAAGTAAATCTAAAAGCAGCACCCGCCGCAGAAACTACATTCTCTTCAATCATAATAGATCCAAAATCATTTGCCCCGGCATGCAAACAAACCTGAGCTGTTTTTTTACCAACTGTCAACCAAGATGCCTGAATATTGATAATATTGGGCAGCATGATCCGGCTCATGGCGATCATACGGATATATTCGTCTCCAGTGCATT
>JAUMBJ010000162.1:0-3122 GCA_032115755.1 Saprospiraceae bacterium | reverse complement strand
AAAGCAAATAATTTTTTCATTTTTCTTTTTATTTTTTTGGTTTCGTTTGTCAATTTTGGCGCGTGTTTCAAATGTTGTGTAAAGTATCAAACTTAAATTTATACTATGGATTTTGCAATGCCATGCATATTACATTTGAGTTCAATGCAAAAATATAAAATTGCACAATGACTTTTTCATATTCTATGATAATTGCCACATTTTTTATCTTTGATGGATGACAGATGATCTTTTAGCCAGATTTACCAATTATTGCCGTGAAAATGCGCTTTTTGAAACGCATAGCCGTATTTTATTGGCCGTTTCCGGAGGGATTGACAGTATGGTTTTGCTGGATTTATGTAGGCGCGGCGAATTAAATATTGCTGTCGCTCATATGAATTATAACTTAAGGGGGCAGGATTCTATTTTGGATGCCTCGATTGTTAGAGATTATTGCCTAAAATATCACATTGCGTTCTACGAAAAAGTTATACCTCCAAGTTCATTTCCAGCTGGAAATATTCAGGAAATAGCCAGAAATTTGCGTTACAATTGGTTTAATGAACTATCGATATTATATTCATGGGATAGGCTAGCAACAGGACATCACCAAGATGATGCTGTCGAGACAATGCTTATGCATATGATGACAGGAAGTGGTGTTCAAGGACTCGCTTCACTAATGTTATCCAAAAAACGAGTCATTAGACCAATGTTATGCGCAAATCGTCAAGATATTTCCTTATATGCAAGTGCTTATGAAGTACCGTTTCGCGAAGATCAATCCAATAATTCAACCTATTACAAGCGAAACCTTATTCGTCATAAACTACTTCCTGAAATCTACAAATCAGAGCCAAGATCAAAAATGGGTCTCGCTATAACAGTTGATCACTTGGCGCAGGAAGCGGGTTTGTTAAATGAAGTGATACATGCAATAAGCCTTCAAGAATTTCAATGGTGGCTGGATTGTGCTAGAATATCTTCTAATTTTGGAAAAACTTACCAATATCGTACCGCTTTATTGTATCAGGTTTTCAAACCTTATGGTTTTCGTCATGCACAAATAAAGCTTCTCATCCAAGGTATGGATATCGGGTCTTGTCTCGATTCTAAAGAATACAGGTTGTTCGTTGAAAGATTTTATTGGTACTTAATACCAAAACATTTGCTCGATCATCAAAAAGCTAGTGCTGAAACTATCGAATCTTTCTCTTTTGTATGGAATAATAGCCCATTTTTTGAAATTTCTTGTGATTTTTTAACATCCTTGCCAGGAAATCATTCTCAATATCAATTGTTGGATTCTGCCAAAATAAAGTGGCCTATATGCATACGTATAAGACAACCTGGTGATAAAATGCATATCTATTTCGGAAGATTAATGACAAAATCGATAAAAAAGCTGCTTTCAGATGCCAAAATAGATTCCTATTTCAAATCATATTATCCTGTCATTTTAGATGCTGAAAATGAAATAATCTGTTTACCAGGAATATGCTTGTCACCCAAGGTTTTACCGGATAAGCTAACTAAACAGTATACTGAGATTCGCTTCAAAATGCCTTTTCAAGTCAACCAGCAATAAAATCTTAGTGCTTGAATGTCTATTTAACAAAGTATATGTTAAATTAAATTTTTAGGTTATAATAAAAAATGCCCCCCCTCATAAAATGAGGAGAGGCAAGCCCCAAAATTTTAATTCATTTAGCTTTGATCGAGGCAAATGTAAATATTAAATATTCAAAATAATTTACTCTGAGTTCAATTATAGATTTTTTTAAAAAAGAATCCACATCTTGTGTTAAGCTTATATTTTACTGCTAATATTGTAATCTGAGTTTAACATAAAATGCTTTGCTGTAATGAAAACAATAACATATCTGGTATTATTTCTGGTTTTTTTAAGCGGTCGTATTTCGTATACACAAACTAATTTCCCTGAATTTTCCAAACCACCCGAGTGGACGAAAGATGCCGTTTGGTATCAGATATTTGTTGAAAGGTTTCGGAATGGTAACCCAGATAATAATCCTGCCTTATCCTATATAAAAGGCGCTTTATTAGATTCTTTCCCAGAAAATTGGGATGTTACCCCATGGAGTCATAATTGGTATGTTCAGGAAAATTGGGCAAAAGATACGGGTCTTGACTTTTACAGAACTATTCAAATGCGTCGATATGGTGGTGACTTAGAAGGTGTTAAAGAAAAAATAAATTACTTAAAAGATCTGGGAATAAATGTGGTCTATTTTAATCCTCTCAATCATGCGCCTTCACTTCACAAGTATGATGCAGCTTATTATCACCATATTGATGCTTGTTTTGGTCCCGATCCTGAAGGAGATTTAAAGTTGATACAATCCGAAAATCCTGGCGACCCCACGACATGGGTGTGGACCAATGCGGATAGATATTTTATTGATCTGATCAAGGCGTTTCATGAAGAAGGAATTAGAGTTGTACTTGATTTTTCTTGGAACCATACAGGCAGCCAATTCTGGGCATTCAAGGATCTAAAATCAAAAGGAGCACAATCCAAATACAAGGACTGGTATTCGGGTATTCGTTTTTCTGAAGATAGTTTATCCATAGCACATTATGACGGCTGGTTTGGTATTGCCACGCTTCCGGAATTAAAAAAAATTAACACAACAGGAAAAATACTGGGTCATCCATATGAAGGCGATATGCATCCGGAGGTGGTCAGGCATATTTATGATGTTTCCAGGCGTTGGATGGATCCTAATGGTGATGGTAATCCTAATGATGGTATAGATGGTATGCGACTTGATGTAGCAGAACATGTACCCATGGGTTTTTGGAGGTCGTTTCGCAAATTTGTGCGTTCGGTAAATCCGGAATTTTATCTGATTGGGGAGAACTGGTGGACTTCCTGGCCTGATGTTCTAATGGATCCTGTTCCTTGGGTTAAAGGAGATATATTTGATGCGGTAATGCATTATCAGTGGTATAAAGTGGCCAGGGGCTTTTTTGCCGGTTCTGCGGATGGCATGTCTATGGAACGCTTTAAATTTAAAATGGATTCAGTCTTTATGCGATATAATCCATACACGCGCCAGGCTATGATGAACCTTGGTCCTTCTCATGATGCACCTAGACTACTTACAGATTTTGCC
>JAUMBJ010000161.1:2266-7671 GCA_032115755.1 Saprospiraceae bacterium | reverse complement strand
CGTACAATGCGCTGTCGGGGCCCCAAACCAATCTATTTATGCCCGCTTCCAATCCCTGTATAAATCTGAATACACAACCTTGTAACTGGCCATTCACTTCTTCAACAAATACTCGTTTGACCCCGCCATGAGTAACTTCTCCATGAATCATCTGACCTTTGTATGGTCCTACATGTAGATAAGAAGGGGTGCTTGGAGAATTCCCAATTTCATCCTGAGGCAACCAAACAACAGGTAAATCTTCCTTTAAATTTTGTGTGCCTTCAGGGTCCACAGATCTGGAACCAAACCATGCACCAGGTCTCACATGAACAATTTTGGAGGATGGCAACCAATCTCCCTGATTATCTGCTACAAAAATTTCTCCATTGTAACCAATTCCGATTCCATTGGGGGTTCGAAGACCAGATGCTATAAATTCAAGCTTACCCGTGTTTTTTTCAACTTTGATGACCTTACCCCTGTCTTTAAGCTGTGGCTGGGTACTGGCACCTCCTGGATTAATAGCTGTGGCCAGCGTTGCATAAAAGTATCCATCTTTATAGGCTAGTCCAAAACCAAATTCATGAAAATTGGAAGAGACTTCCCAGTCATCTGTAAGTGTCTGGTATTCATCTATTATATCATCTTTGTCTACATCCACAAGTCTGGTCATTTCCTGCTTTTGCATAACATAAATGGTATCATTTACGACTTTAAGACCCAACGGTTCTGCCAATCCAAATGCTATACGCTTGACCGAAATTTTTGTAGAGTCTCCTCCTGCTACATTTTCAAGGATATACACTGAACCCGCAGGATCCCAAGTACTTACGACAAGTCTGCCATCGGATAGGAAATCCATTCCCCCAACTTTTGGCTCGAAGTTGTTCGGTCTGGCCTGAGACAAATCAAAAGAAGGATGTACATCAATAAGCGGATACTGATCTCCTGGAATTCTGGAAACACTGGCCATAGGCAAGGAATATCCATCGAGATTACCTCTCAATGCTGCTGTATGAAATATATTAAATGGTGAAATGACTTCAAAATCATCTTTACCAGGTTTTTTCCAGTTAAAAGAAAGAAATCTCCCTCCAGCTCCATTAAAATATTCAATTTTAAACCTGTAGAATCCTTTATTTAGTGTCAATGCTACTTCTTTGTATTCGACTCCATGTAATCCGTCATTGTCCAATACAAGCTGATTTTCAATATATACTTTAGATCCGTCATCACTCCAAATGTGGAATAAGTAAGTGCCCGCTGAATCGACTCTTAAATAACCATCGGCCGTTAGTTCAAAGTTGTTTTCAGAGCCCTTAAAATCATTGCCCGTGATATTGTCAAAGTTTGGCAAAATACCTGCATACTTAGGTTTTTTACTTGCCGGAATGGATGGAAATTTTTCAATTCCAGATGGAATATCATAAACTTTTACCATAGCCCCGGGAATCATATTATTTTCATCCTTTATCAAAGATGGCTTAATGGTGAATCCTATATTTTTATTTTCACTAATTTCATCATTTCCATGGTCATAAAGGGTGAGAATATAATCCAGCATGGTTTTAATATCTTCATCTGCCAGATCCGGGTGAGGAGTCATTTGTTGATTGCCCCAAACTCCTGAGCCGCCATTCTTAATTTTTGAGGTAAGTAAACTTACATTTTCTGGAGTATTTTTATATTTTTTTGAAATCTCCGTATAAGAAGGACCTACCGTCTTTAAATTTTTGTTGTGGCAGGTCTTACAATCGCTTCTGGCAATTAATTTTAGTCCGGCATGAATACCATCTGCGGAAGCAGTTTCCTCTTCTTCTCCAGCCACATTATTGGAATTTGGAACCATAGGCTTATCCATCAATGTAGTGCGCAATGAAGTAGTATTGTTGCTATTCATCATCAAATCAGCCGATAAACTGACATAAGAAATATCATCAAATTTCTCGTCCACTTTTTCCTTAATATTCCATGTACCATCTGTAGTCACCTGAGATTCGGTAACAATACTGGAAACATTGGTATGTAAACCAATCAAGACGCCCTCAGGTACTGATTCCGTAGTGAAATACCTCTCTAAAACCATGCTTCCGGATTCTGTTTTTCCTGCTTCTACTTTTTCAAATATACTGACAGGAGAAGGCCATTTTTCAGATTCAAGCGAATACATAAGTTCGGCTTGCCCCTTTACAAATCTGTGTCCCTTGTACTGGAATGTGGCAGGAATGGTATCGCCACCAGAGCTTACTGCAAACCAAGGATTTGGATACTTGTTGACAAAGTAAGCATCTCCTACGGTAATGGGCTGTGGGCCGTGAGCCGTAGTATATACAGGACCATCAAATAACACAGTTCCCTTCCAGGCCTTATACATCCCACCCGTTTTAGTATGGTACGCAACCCACAGATTCTGATCAAGCGCAAGTGTTATAATCCTTGGATTCCAATCCAATACTGATCTGAAAACCCAGTGGTCAAGCGGTCTCAGCTTATCTTTTTCCCTATCACTGCAAGACAGAAAAAATATAGTAATTATAGTAAATAAAATAAAAAGCGACTTGCGGTTCATGATTTGCTTTATGAGGTTAAAAAATGACGCTCTAAGGTAATTATTCTTTTTTCAGCAGCTATTCAGAACTGCCTTTTTTAGCCATAAAAGGAAGGAATGCAATGATAAAAAGTAAAAATGCAATGATTTCCATAACCAATAAATACCAGGGCCAGGGACCCATAAGGTCAAGGATGCTTCCAGTTACCGGTTTTCTGGCAGAAAAGAAATAATTGGACCCCAGCCAAATATTTATAAAAATAGTACTTATAAATATGGCATTCCCATATATAAGTGTGTTGCCAATGTCCTTCCAGGTAGGTTTTAAGCCCAATCCGGATACAGAATAAATAGCAACACCTACCAGTACAACGTGCATCACCCAGTATAATGGATAGGTAAAATGTGGCCAGGCATAAATCAAATCAGGAGTTATCAACCCCTGTAAGGTTCCTGCCATGACTAAAAAATAGAGTATTTTAATCCATTTTTCGTTTTTAAAATAAAAAAAAACCGGGTAAAGCAGTGCAGCTAGCCTGCAAAGATGCAAGGGTAAATCATCTTCAATTTTAAATTTTCCCTGGCTGATGACGAAAGCTAATCGAATAAAAACTGTTAAGGCAGGTAAAAGAGACAAATAAAAGGCCAGTTGAAACTTGCGATTTTGTTCCCAATGAGATGTATACCTGAATATCAGCATTAACAATATTCCCAGACTCCAGATCGGATGATAATGCATTCCCGTGAAGGATTGAAAACGTACTGATTCGTCCAAAAAATATTCCATAATTTTAAAAATGATAACCAAAAGTAATGATTATTTAAAATACTTCATGTCGGTTGGAATAAATATTATACGGTATGATATCATTGCATCACCAAAATAAAAACAATAAAAATTTTTAAAACCCCGACATCTGCAATAAGTACTAAAATCGTTATAATAATCGTATCCTGATGGTGAAAATAGTACAATAAGTCAAAACAACATATCGATGTTCGTGCTGTCATTTACCATATAGCCTCTACGAAAAATTTTCCCAGAATAAAAAATATAGATACACATAATAAAAAGTGCATTTCGTCAAGACAATACTGCTATATCTCTATTAATTAGGTAATAATAAGGTTATTTCCATATCTTTATAGTATCAAAATACGATAAATTTGGACTACTTAGAAAATGTGCGTCTGGCACTCCACTCTATAAAAACAAATTTGCTGAGATCAATACTGACTCTACTGATTATAGCCGTAGGTATAGCCTGTTTAGTAGGTATTTTGACAGCCATAGACAGCATACTGTATTCTATGAGTGACAACTTTAATAAACTGGGCGCCAATTCATTCAATATAAGACCAGCATCTCAAACGATAAGAGCATTTGGGCGAAGAGAAACAAAAATCAGTGATCCTATTTCCTATGACCAGGCATACAGATTTAAGCAATCCTTCTCTAAATTTGGGTCTATGGTCAGTATTGAAACTTCTTGTACCAGTGATGCTACAGTCAAATTTGGAGGCAAAGAAACAAACCCAACTGTAAGGGTTAATGGAATTGATGAACTATATATTTCTGCCAGTTCCTATCAATTGGAGGAAGGGCGAAACTTTACCCAAAATGAGGCATTTTCCAATAGCAATAAAATCATTCTTGGAAATGATGTCAGCAATACTTTGTTTGGTGCTGATGCCTTTAAAGCTATAGGTAAATTTGTTTTGGTAAACTCCCAAAAATATGTCGTTATTGGAGTTTTAGGGAAAAAGGGAAGTTCGTCAGGAGGTTCTAATGACAACAGGGTTCTCATACCTATTTACAATGCTAAAACCATTTATGGATACGCAGAAAAACCATATAATATCACCGTAGCCGTATCTCAGGCAAGCGAAATAGATGGACAAATTGATCATGCTATCGGAGTCATGCGTAATATACGCAGTCTAAGGATTGGCGAGGACAATGACTTTGAAGTCAGAAAAAGTGATGGTATTCTCAACCAGCTCAAAGAAATGACGTCAAAGCTAAGAATTGGAACAGTTGTAATCGCCATGCTTACTCTGTTGGGCGCATCCATTGGATTAATGAATATCATGCTGGTCAGTGTTACCGAAAGAACCCGGGAAATAGGCATTCGGAAAGCACTGGGAGCTACAAGACTGAATATCATGACCCAATTTCTCATTGAAGCAGTTGTGTTGTGTATCCTTGGTGGCATCGTAGGAATTATGCTGGGAATGCTTATGGGATTTGGCGTAACGTTACTCTCCAACGGACGATTTTTCATTCCGTGGAACTGGATTTCACTGGCTATATTTGTTTGCCTTGTTGTAGGCCTGGTTTCAGGATTATATCCTGCGCTAAAGGCATCGCGTCTCGATCCTATAGAGGCACTTCGCTATGAATAAATAAGTTGGCTGTCATTTTATAACAGCATACAAACCACCTACAGAGACAAAATAAATTAGATAATTAACAAACAATAAAAGGGCAAACAATGAATATAAAAACAAAATTTACTATCACGACAGCTTGGATACTTTTCAGCAGAAGTTATGACGCTTATTGCACTAACCTGCTGACACCAGACCTAAGCAAGGAAGCTAATCCACTTGTAACAGTTGTCGGAGTTTCCTCGTGGACAACACTTTTGATAATACTTGGTATATTGACCATATATGTAATTTACGCATACTTCATAAGCGTATTTAGACCAATGGACTTGCTTCCAAAAGACAAAGGATATTCCTTTGGAAACATTGTAGCGTATGTTTATTTAGGCTTTAAGGACAGTTGGACAGCAACACTCTACAAATTACCCAAAGACACAAAAAGACTAAACAATTATATGGGCCACTTATTGACAAAGTGCCTTGT
>JAUMBJ010000161.1:0-2256 GCA_032115755.1 Saprospiraceae bacterium | reverse complement strand
AAATAAAAAACGAACAGCTAACACGGGTTTGGCAAAAGTGGCGGTTCAGTGCTCCGCAGACACATTTGTGATTAATCAAAGTTTGGTTCTCCGCATCAACATTTGTGGTGAAAATCGCCACCTTCGCCAAGCCCGAAAACGTTGGACATAATTGGGTTACATCTGTTTTTTTCAATATGTAAAATTGGGGAGGTCAATCTTTTAACGTAATTTTGCCATAATTTCTCACGCACTCATATTAAGGTAATGATAATGTTTTTTGAACGTGCAGATGCACGGATATTTGCTGTTCAGACAATCCATGATCTGAGTAGCCAAGATATAGAAAAGCTTTTTTGGTTGTTTGATTGTGAAATACTGCATGAACTGGAACCGCTTCAGGGTCATTTCGTTGGGCCTCGGGCTACCATGATAACACCATGGAGTACAAATGCAGTGGAAATCACCCAAAATATGGGAATTAATCATATTATTCGGATAGAAGAATTTAAACGATTTACAACAAAGCCTGAAGGTTATGATCCTATGCTTCTTCAGTATTACGAGCTACTTGATCAGCACATATTTGATCACCACGGAACGCCAGAGCCTGTAAGATATATTGAAGATATAGCAGATTATAATGAATCAGAAGGCCTTGCCCTCAGTAAAGAAGAAATAGATTACCTAAACAAGGTAGCGCATAAATATGGAAGACTACTTACAGATGCCGAGGTATTTGGGTTTTCACAGGTAAATTCAGAACATTGCCGTCATAAAATATTTAATGGAACATTTATAATAGATGGCGAGGAGAAAGAGGAGTCCCTTTTTAAGTTAATTAAAAAAACTTCTGCCAAAAATCCGCAAAATATAGTTTCTGCCTATAAAGATAATGTTGCTTTTATCCAGGGACCAGTGATCAATCAGTTTGCTCCAGAAAAAGGGGATAGACCATCTGCTTATAAAAAAGTATCAAAAAACAGTATTCTATCTTTAAAGGCAGAAACGCATAATTTTCCTACTACTGTAGAGCCTTTCAACGGTGCCGCAACAGGTTCGGGAGGAGAAATCAGAGATCGCCTTGCCGGTGGCCAAGGTTCTTTGCCACTTGCCGGAACAGCAGTCTACATCACTTCATACCCCAGAACTGAAGGGGGAAAACCCTGGGAAAATAATATTCCATCTCGCAAATGGCTTTACCAAAGTCCCTTGGACATTCTCATCAAAGCTTCAAACGGAGCATCTGATTTTGGCAATAAATTTGGTCAGCCTCTGATTTGTGGGGCAGTGCTGACCTTTGAGCATTTAGAAAATCAGAAAATTATTGGCTATGATAAAGTCATTATGCTTGCCGGCGGTATTGGATATGGTTATGCAGAAATGGCGGAAAAGAAAATTCCATCTGCTGGCGATAAAATCATATTACTCGGAGGAGATAATTACAGAATTGGAATGGGTGGTGCTGCAGTTTCGTCTGCAGATACAGGTGCATTAAGCTCCGCTATTGAATTGAATGCCATCCAAAGGTCCAATCCTGAAATGCAAAAAAGGGTAGCCAATGCCATCAGGGCAATGGTGGAAAGCGATGAAAACAGTATAATATCCATACATGATCATGGTGCAGGCGGACACCTCAACTGTTTGTCTGAACTGGTAGAACATACAGGAGGAATAATAGATATGGATAAACTTCCTGTTGGTGACCCTACATTATCACTAAAGGAGATCATCGGGAATGAGTCACAGGAGAGAATGGGTCTCGTTATTGCTGAAGAAAACGTACCATTACTCGAAAAAATAGCTGCAAGAGAAAAGGCTCCAATATATGTAATTGGAGATATTACTGATGATCAAAAATTCAGTTTCCTCTCCAAAAGTCAACATATCAAGCCTATAGATTTTGAAATGAGTGATTTTTTTGGAAGTTCTCCAAAATTTTTCATGCATGATACAACACTAAATTCGAAATTCGAAAACATAATTTATCACGAATCCAAAATAAGTGATTATATAACTGCAGTACTTCAATTAGAGTCAGTTGCTTGTAAAGACTGGCTTACCAATAAGGTGGACAGATGCGTAGGAGGTCGCGTAGCCGTTCAGCAGTGTAGTGGCGTACTTCAGCTTCCTTTGAATAATTGTGGTGTTATGGCCCTGGATTTTGATCATCACCGGGGTATTGCCACCTCCATTGGACAGGCACCGTTGACAGCGCTTATAGACGCGGGATATGGAAGCATCCAGGCCATTGGAGAAGCCCTTACAAATATCATA
>JAUMBJ010000160.1:0-7888 GCA_032115755.1 Saprospiraceae bacterium | reverse complement strand
ATGTAATACTTAATACTATCCTTATTCTTTCTCCCACTCTTAGCGAGTCACTTTTGTCCAGCTTTTCAAGAAGTAACGTATCCTTGGTCCAATCAACTTTAAATATCTCTTTGGACAATTTTATATCCTCTATAGCATCAGTCCCGATATTTTGCCGCTTATTCCAAAAATTGGCATATAGCCCTCCCCATGCTAGCCTACCTTTAGGAATATCAAACTCCCACGAACTGAGTGTAGAATCGATTTGACTTCCGTACCAGTCCTGCCTGAAATACCCCATTTTCTGTTGATCCTTATTGAAGTTGACAATTCCGTTTGAATTTTTTACTACTACATCAAACTGATCGAGGCTTGCAGGAGAATCCAATAACATAATTCCATAGCAGGCACTCATACTAGCCCTAAGTGTATTCCAATCTTGTAGTCTTTTTTGCATCATTAGCCAATGGGCCATTTGACCAATCTCGCGAGTATATCCACCCATTCCATCTAAAAACTCCATTAATGCTACTTGTCTTTCTACAGGCAAATCTGACCAGCGATATCCGTTTCCGGCATTCCAATACCTACCTTTCTCGACAGAAAATGTAGATTGGTTGATAAGTGATCCTGCAATTTTCTTAGCTACATCACCCCCAAATCGCATGCTAATCGTACCAATCATAGCCTGTTGAAAAATATTCATTGACGTCCATCTTGATTCGAAATGTTTCAAAATCTGGTGCAACAATTTACGCTCCTCTTCATCTTTAAACCCTTCGGCATAAAATGACCTTACAAATGCAAAATAAAGCACCAATTCTGGAAATTGTAATGAATCATCCTTAACCATTTGCAATATCTGAGATTTTGCATATTTAGTAGCTTTCATTACCATTTCATCATCGGCAACATAATGTTTTTCGTTTCCTGAAATTTTATTAATGCGTCCACAAACTTCTAGCAAATTGAGTGTCAAGAACAAATCTGGTTTACCCTCTGGAAACCAACTTATTCCTCCATCAGGATGCTGATATTTTCCTAATTTAGTAATGGTTTGCTGCAATTCCATCCTGAATTGATTCGTATTGAAAAACTCCATGACCTCCTGCTTGCTTTTCTTTTTCTGCTCAAAGTCCATGTTCCAGGGTGTCTGAAATGTCTTACTTATCCGCAAGTCCTCTCTTTCTGCATCAGTGTTCAACATAACTTTGCTGTACAATTCTGGCAGATAAGCATGTTTGTCGAGGATTTGGATTGCCAAGTGATAACCAAACATACGTTGCATAAGCTGATCTGCAGATTCAAACACAGTTTCTTTAATATACGGCAAAGCTTGTATAACAAACCACAATGGATTTTGTGCCAATTCCAATGTAAATTGAATTGGTGTAGCATTACTGTCTTCCAATTGCTGCTTTATGGGGATTTTAATTTTTTTTGAGGTATGCTCAGAAATCAAAAAAGGCCTGGTTATACGCTGTAATTGCTTGGGACTCAGTATGGGAACTTCAACTTGAACTTCGTCCCCTGAGGAAATACCTAAATATTTAAATACAAACTTAACTGAGTGGGGCAAATCCTCCTCTACGTTAATACCCCAGCTAAAATTTGCAATTGAATTGCTATCCAGCGAAACAATATAATCTGTTAGATTATAGAACATAACCCCTGTTAATGGATCCAGGATGTTAAGAGAAATATTGCCACCTATTTTTTCGCTTAAATGGTTTGCCAGTTTAGCTGTAACCATAAGACTGTCCCCTGAAATCAAAAATCTTGGTGTATTTGGAAAAATTACAACATCCTTTTGTGCACTAAAAACTGCCTCAAAATATCCTGTCTGGCCTTCTGCTGAATGTGCAAAAAGTAGGAACCTCCATTTTGTTAAAGCATCAGGTATTTTACATTGAAATTCTATTTCGCCATTTTGAGCTATCTGCAGATGCGGATAAAAAAATGCCGTTTCTCTAAAATCTTTCCTAATAATTACACCTAAATCTCTGCCCTCCGTATTTAGTAAAATATCTGGTTCGATATCCTTTTCTGTACTCTCTGAAGCTGCCAGAAAATCGGGTTGCATTGCCGTTTTTAAAAGACCTCCATTTCTATCAAAAACCTGATCATTTTGTTGATAAACCTGTCCGGGCCACTTTATTATCGGATATTTTCGATTAGAAAATCTTGAAGTATCCTGCTTAAAATTCCATCCAGGATAAACGTAATTTCCAAATACCACATCAAAACCTGGACTGTTTAAAATAAGGTACGTATATGCAGATTGATCAAACCTGGTATTCCAGACATGGGGCGTAAACTGATCCAAAGAAGCGTCGTACATGCAAGCCAAAAACTCTGTTTTTTCTATGTCAATTCCAGTTTGATCTATTTTAAATTTAAATGTAACATCACTCCCCGGCTTAAATGAACTAATGTCAGAAATCAATTCCAAATTGATTTTTCTGTTTTGTAATGGAACACTAAGTTTTAATGTGTCTCTAAAAAAAGCACCATTTCGGATATAAATCAAATGGACAAAAACATCGCCAGTATATTGTAATTTGATGGGGATTGCCATCTTGCTAACGGATGAAATCATTGTTTGATA
The DNA here is from genome assembly GCA_032115755.1 of Saprospiraceae bacterium. Classification (GTDB taxonomy): domain Bacteria; phylum Bacteroidota; class Bacteroidia; order Chitinophagales; family Saprospiraceae; genus OLB9. The sequence goes on along the minus strand of JAUMBJ010000160.1, from coordinate 5,301 downwards.
AGTTGCCAGTATTACGCCGTTTTTTTCAATAAACACAAAAACTTGCTGTGAACGATGTTTCCCGGCACATTTTATGGTACAGACCTGCCCCGGAATGAAAGTTTCTCCCATAGCTAAAAAACTCCAATAAGCATCGCCTAACGGGACACCCTTTTCTATATCGGAAAACATGTGTACTGATACCAATGGATTATTTTTATCCAGTGATTCTTCTGGGATAACATTCAATACATAAATTCCTCCGTCTATGATTTCCTGTATGGATGTTCGACTTGAATCTGAAATCTGGGCTTCATAAATTAAATTTGCTTCAAACATGTGCAAAAGAGAATCTTTATGTTGCTGAAGATATGCCCAAGGATCAAACCCCTGAATATGTCGATACTTTTGACGTAATTCCCCGCAAAGTTGTACAGCGTCTTTTTTCAAACGGAATAATTTGATTAAACCATTGCTAGGACCACGTGACGAAGTAAGGGCGATTTTAAGTGGCTTCAAACGATAAACATCTCCTGTTTTAGGCCAAGAAACATTTAATTGATATATATCTTCCTGCGGATATATTTCCATTTTAACAAAATGAGATTCTCCGTTCACATCAGTAACTGTGACTTCCACACGATAGCTTAAAGCATACCGGTGGAATTGTTGTCCAGATAATTTTGGGTATAAATCCTTAAAGTGTATGGTAAAATCCCCATTGTTTTCTACAATTCCTCCCCCAGACAAATACAAGCTAAGATTTCCAAAACCAGAAGGCATAGCTCTCCTGTATGCATTTGGAAGATAAGATGGTGGTGTCATTCTATATATCTGGTAAGTAAACCTAGCACCAGCAAGAGGTGACAAATCAAAATGAAGTACTTTTCCAGAAACATATAATGAGTCCTTATTATGTTGTATTTTGGGATGATGTTGCATCTCTATGTAAAAGGAAGGTCTTTTATAAGCTTCAATGCGCAATGCACGAGCACCGGCGATCCCATCGGAAGTTGTAGCCTGAAGATAATAGGTTCCTAAAAGCCTACCTTCAGGTATTATAAAGCTTCCAGAAAAAGCCCCCGTGGTATTAGATATAAAATTTCCTGATATTATTTTTTCATGACTTGCATCGTATAAAACCAATTCAACTGATTTATATGACAAGGTTGACATTACACCTGTTCCAGGATCATTGAGCAGGAGTCCTTTAAAATAAACCATTTGTCCTGGTCGGTAAATACTTCTATCTGTAAATAATTCTATAAAACGATTACTTCTATCACCTTTTTCAACAGTAGACGCAAACTGATGATTTTCCAGTTGCAGCGTATCGACACCTTTCCATAGCGTTGTTTTAATTAAATTAGGTTTTTCCCATTTTAATGCAGCCAACCCTGTTTTATTCGATCGAAGAAAATAGGTTCCTGATATTTTAAGGCCTTCATAAGCATACTCAAATGTATTTATTTTGACATTAACTCCAGGTTTTCCAATTCCTGATTTTCTGTCAAATACCACCATATGTAAACTATCCTTACTGCTATAGTTAAAACTTCCCAACCTACTTACGTGTAAAATTTGGGTAACAACCGGAGAATTATCACTCCAATTCTCTGATTTCAATTTATCAGACCAAATTAAAAGGTACTTTCCAAGTGCCAATTGAGGTAATTTTATATCCAGTATAACAGATGCAAAAGGTGCGTTTCCGATTGCATCATAGGATGAAGCAAATACGGTTGGGAATGACTCCATTAGTGATTTAATAATGTCTGGATCATCGTTGTCCACTTCTAATAAAGCAGGTATTTTTACGATTTTGAGAAATAATTTAGGAATATTTTTAAGTGTCACATAAGAAACACCGCGATCTTTTGGCAAGGCAACCTGCTTACCTGTTACTATCAAATCAGGACGGATGATATCATTGCGAATTAGATGACACTTTTTGGCTCCATAAGAACCAGGAAATTCCTGTTCAGTGAATGTACATATTTTTATCGCTGCTTCGGCATCTCCCTTTACCCTGAAGGTATACTCCCCAATTTCTGCATATGCCAAATGAGCAGCAGCATGGCACTTTTTATCCTGTATCAGACGTTGTAATGCCTCTAAAAAATATTTTTCCTTGTCGGGGTGCAAGGAATAATTCAACACCATTTTAAGTCTGCTGACTTCATAATCAAGATAGGTTTCAAAACGTCCTTTCTCCAATTGATATTGAAGGAAAATACCGTACTGATAAAGAATCCTTTTCATGTAAGTATGCTTGCCTGCAAAATTTCCATTATCAAGTTTAAATACTTCATGATTACTAAACAACAAAGTGTCTATCTGTAACTCCTCTTCAGAAAACACATCCTTTATTTGGGATTGTTGCTCATAAAATTCAAGCCATCGATCGAAAAAAACTTCATATAATGTAGGCCTATATATCATTTCTTCAACATCAGGAACATCAATAAACTCCCTAAAATCCATTACTGCCACATTCAAATCTCCCTTCAAAGCGGCATTTAAATGAAATTCTACGGCTTTAAACAATCGGCTTTTCGACCAGTGTCGAAAATTTGAAGAAGCATCTTTTTCGGTCGAGATCTCTTCTGCAACAACATCCTTATTATTCCAATAGTATTGCTGATATATATTACTCAGCCATAGATGTGAAAAATTTTTGAGTAACCCTCCATTGGTTCGCGATATCTCCTCGCAGTCCATCATTAATGAATCAAGGAGATTTTCCTGGTGATGGGTTATCCATTTTATTTTGTAGTACAACGCACCAACCATCATGGCTTCATTCCTTTGAATTTTTGCAAGATGATAAACATCATCCATTATTTGGATGGCTCTGGTATACTGTCCCTGCTGTGCTAAATCAATGGAATAATTTTTAAGAGAATCCAGTTGCTGAGCCTTTAATTGCGCAAATGCAGATATTAAAATAGTAATCAAAAAAGTATATTGAATGCTCATATATAGAATGCGGTATAATGTATAGAACGGAAAATTTAAAAAAAATAATATACTTTCTTACCTAGAAAAAACTCAGCCTAATCAATCTCCCTTTGCATTTAGATGTGCTTCAGAAAGCAAATTAAAATTCCTTATGTGTCTTTCATTACCAGGGTTAAATTTATCATCGTATTTTCCAGCAATCATACGTTGTCTACTAGCCTCGAAAAGACTCACTGCGCAGGCAACAGAAATATTTAAGCTTTGCACCAGGCCGTATTGGGGTATGATAAAATTACCATCCAATTTTGAAAATAATTGATCTGAGATGCCATCTTTTTCATTTCCAAATACGAGTGCAGTAGGTAAAATAAGGTCAAGATCATACAATGAAACAGCATGGGTATTGAGATAGGTACCATAGATATGAGCATAGTTTTTTCGCACTTCAGAAAGACAATTTTCCACATCTTCAAAAAAATGGACTTTTACCCATTTTTTTGAACCTGAAGCGCTATTCACTCCAACATATTGCTGCTCAACATTCCTGCCGGGTTGGTTATAAATGACATATATTTCTCTAATACCTACTGATTCACATGTTCTTAGTACCGCACCGATATTATGAGGATCATGCACATTTTCCAGAATAACTGTCAGATCATTCTGTGTAAGTGCTGCCGCACGTTCAATTTTGGCTATTCTATCCGGCGTCATCAATATCATCGCAGACTAATAAATCTTTGTAAACCTTGCCTGGAAAAATTCGATGATGTCCAGGTGGTCATTTTCAAAAAATGATTTAATCGAAATTTGGGAACTATCTTCAGATTGTATTTTTTTTAAGTGTATTTGTGCCTGAAGAAAATCTTCTTCGTCCAACTCAGCTTGGAATTGAAAATACAACCCATACTGCATAAGGCTCTTACCAGCGAACAACATTAAATCATATCCTTTGATGGCATCATTTAGAGGAATTTCCCCATATTCTTCTAAAAATCTACGTTTAAAATCCTTTACACGAAAATCTGTCTGGTCTACAAAATCAGACATTACCACACTTGTATTTAAAGCATAGTGAAGATCAAAATCAATTTTCTCTGATTCATAAAGAAGTGGCATTCCATATACTACAATTTTTTCAGTGCCCTTCTCTCCGGCAAGTTTTCGCATTATATGATAAACTTCCTCTTCATCACTAAAGGAATAATGAGGTAAAATAATGGCTGAAACTCTATTTTTTGTAAATAAATTATAAAATGCAGTACCAAACTTAAGGCTATCTTCATGCAGTTCATAGTGAAAAATATAATCTTTGTCTCCTACTTGTATTTCAGCTTGTTCCTGCAAATAATTATACCAGGATTTTCCTTCTTTATTCTTTTTAGTCACCACTGCAATTTCGCCTTTATTAAATTGCTGAATGGCATGATTTACGATTTTTCGAAAGTGTGACTTTAGATTAGGCTTAAGCTGTATATAGAAAGGATTATCATTTGCGATTCTGGTGCTGGTATGCCAAGGTGACAACATGGTAACTTTCTTATCGAGCGCTTCTTCGGAGATGATTTTTACTTCCTCACGATCCAATGGTCCGATGACGAGATCAGGAATCGGAGATAATACTTGATTTTTAATCAATTGCTGCTTATATGACTCTGAATACGTATCGACAACCCTGAGTTTTATGTTATTTTTTTCTGTATTCAAATCCTGTAATGCTAGTAGTACCCCTGCATAATAATGCAAATATTTATTTCTTGCGAAATTACCTACCATAAGTTTTTCCGCATTTAGCGGCATAAGTAATAAAACTTCATATTTTTCCTTTTTAATGGGCGACACAAGTTGTGGTATCGTATCCTGAGACTCAAATATGATATTTTCCGTTTCGTCTTTCGGCGTACTAGTTTCATGTATAGGAGGTATAGTATCAGGCAAGATTTTGCATAATTGGCCAATAGCCTTAGGTAATAAAGCATGAATACAGGCAGACTTGGCTGGATGCAAATTCAGAAAAAAAATACACACCAGAATTGCCCATTTACTACTCCCATTCGATGGTCGCAGGCGGTTTTGTGCTGATATCATAGACTACGCGATTAATTCCTTTAACCTGATTGATAATTTCGCTGGAAACTTCTGCCAACAATTCATATGGGAGATGACTCCATTCTGCCGTCATGCCATCCACTGACTGAACACATCTTAGGGCAATTGTAAAATCATAGGTTCGCTCATCACCCATAACGCCAACACTTTGAACAGGCAAAAGTATTGCTCCTGCCTGCCATACCTGATCATACCAACCATATTTCTTTAATTTCTGTGTAAAAATAATATCAGCTTCCTGGCATAATCTTA
>JAUMBJ010000159.1:0-56917 GCA_032115755.1 Saprospiraceae bacterium | reverse complement strand
TAACGTTATTAAATTTTTAAATATATAGAAAAATCGTTTCTATTAATATTTCACCATCAACATTATTCACATTATCCAGATTAGTAGGGATAACGTATGCTTGTTTGCGGTTTTAAGCAACTGAAAGATTTTCTTTCCGTCCTATAGGACAAAATTATGTATTTTTGACCATTATAGATTAGATAGGTCAAAATACTATTTATAAAGTATTTACAGATTTTGGATGCATTTCATTACATGTACAGGATGGCAGACAACAACATCATAAATAAAATAGAAAATAACTTAGGTTTTAATGATATAGTTTGTTTGTAATTAAAGCCACTAAATGTGCGCTGAAATAAAAATAAACACATGCGATATACCAAAACGACATTGCAAAAAATTGAGCAGATTCTCCAGGAGGCATCCTATCGAATTTATTATGAAAAAGGTAACTTCCAATCCGGTTATTGCCTGGTCAAGGAAAAAAAGACCATAGTTGTCAATAAGTTTTTTGACACAGAAGCCCGAATTATGGTATTATCAGATATACTGGCCACTGCTTTACCGGAGATTGTTGCCGGGGATGACAAGACGCATCAGTTTATAAATTCACTGATCAGTGCCAAAAGCCAGCACGAATGACCATTAGTATATGTCTTACAATATCAAGGTAACATTTTTAGGTACGGGTACTTCCCAGGGTATTCCGGTTATAGGATGTACCTGTGAAGTTTGTTTATCTGCTGATCCCAGGAACAAAAGGATGCGTACTTCTGCCATGTTGGAAGTGAAAGGTTCAAAAATATTGATTGATCCCGGACCAGATTTGCGATATCAGATGCTGGCTAATAGATTCGACAATATTGATGCGATATTAGTCACCCATGAGCATGCAGATCATACAGCAGGACTCGATGATGTACGGCCAATAAACTTCAAATTCAATAAAGATATACCGCTGTATGCACTTGAGCGGGTAAAACAGGATATTCGGCAAAGATTTTCCTATGCATTTTCGGATAATGCATATCCTGGATCACCAAGGATATCCTGCCAAACCATAAATCCTGGAGTTGTATTTTCAATTGGAGAAGCTAGTGTAAACATATTGCCCATTGAAGTAATACATGGCAACCTTCCAATTGTTGGATTTAGAATCGGAGATTTTTGTTACATTACGGATGCAAGTGCACTATCGGCAGAAAGTATGGCTATGATGTCAGGTACACGGGTATTGGTGATCAATGCACTTCAAGAAACACCTCATTTTTCTCATTTCACGCTAGGAGAAGCACTATTAGTTATTGAACAAATAGGACCAGAGTATGCATATCTTACCCATATGAGTCATCATTTGGGTTGTCATGTAAATTTGCAATCTAAATTGCCAAAGTCGGTCTTTCCAGCTTATGATGGAATGGAAATCATTGTTTAATTTGGAAAATAATTGTAATATTGAAGATGAAAGATGACAAGGTGAATCGATTTCTTAAACTAATCTTCATTTTGGTTTTTGCCAATGTTTTGGGTTATGCACAACAAAGGCCGCATTTTACGCATATCGCTTGGAATAAGTTTTATCATAATCCGGCATACGGAGGATTTGATAGGACTCTAGTCGTCAATGGCATTTATAGGGATCAATATGCCCCAATAGAAGGCCATATAAGACAATTTTACGGAAGTTGTAATTTGCCATTGGATATTTGGAGAGCAGGTGCGGGTATGCAGTTTTCTCATCAGAATACCGGGGCATTGCAACGGAATAACTTTGACTTATCATACAATAAATTTTTCCCATTTCAGCGGGTATTATTTTCTGTGGGAGGGCGTATGGGTATCCAACATATTTCATTTGATGGGAATGTGATTAGAACGCCAGAGGGAGTGTACGAAGGTGTTTTTTCTCATCAGGATCCCCTATTGAACGTACAGACGCAAAATGGGTTGGGCGTGAGTTGGGAATTGGGGGCGTATTTAAAAGCTGATTACTTTGAAGGAGGTGTGACGGTGTATAATATAGATCAAACTACTATCAAACTGGGCGAGGCTAGTTATCAGAAATCTGCAGGAATGCAATCATTTTTTCAGTATAGGTATTACCCTGTCAAAGAAATTTTGCTGACGACATCGTTATATATACAGAGTGATTTTAAGGAAATTCAGACTGATATTTGCTTAACAGGTGAAGTTTTAGGTAATTATTTTGGAGGGCTGCTTGTAAGGGGTTATAGTTCCAGATCTATTGACGCTGCGGCATTGATAATTGGCACAAATATTGGTAGACAATATAAGTTATCCTATAGTTATGATTTTGGACTATCTGCCTTGTCAAGCGTACATCTTGGAACGCACGAAATCATGGTTAGATATAGTTTGAATAAAATCTTAGCTATGGGATTGCCGCCGAAGGTTATATATAATCCAAGACATTTATAAAAATATAATTCTTTGAATTCTGACAAACAAAGGTTTGGAGATTTTTATGATATACAAATTAAAATTTTTTATCATATATTTTTTATTTTCCGGTAAAAAATATCTTTATAAAATTAATTGGATGTAATATACTTTATTTCTAAGGTATAATTTTGACTAATATTACAAATTAAAAATATTATATTAAAAGTTAAAAAAAAATAGAATTTAAGTATAATTATTTGTGTATACAATAAAATACAGAATTTTTCGTTTACAGAAAGCTAAAGGATTTTTTTCATTAAATTATTTTAAAATTCAAATTTAAAAAGTTTGCAATTTTGAAATACAAAAGTATCTTTACGCCTCTTTTGTAATTCAGTTTCTATTAACTGGTTAAATCGCTAAAAGTAAAATGAGAAGAATATCACAATTATCTCTGTTTATTATGCTGCTGATTGGATTTGTTTCGTGCGGTACGCAGGAGCAGGGTCAACTTATTGGAGTTCAAAACAGGCCTGCATGGACAGGTATTAATCCTTTTGGAATGGTATACATTCCATCTGGGAATCTCCACATAGGTCAGAGTGATCAGGACATTTTCACTACTTATGTTCAGAGACAAAAGTCAGTTTCCGTTTCAGGCTTTTTCATGGATGATACTGAAATCACCAATAACGAGTACAGACAATTTGTATATTGGGTAAGAGATTCCATAGCACACAAGACTTTGGGTAATGAAATTGAAGATGATTTCGGAAATACCCTCATTGATTGGGAAGCAGAAATTGATTATAACGACGAAACCTTAAGTGATTTTTATTTCCAGGGAGATATGGTAATTGATGGTAAACGCGAAATGGATGTCTCCAAGTTTGTTTATCAGTATGAGTGGATCGATTGGCAAAAAGCGGCCAACGATAAGCAGGCTACGAGAACCAATATCAGAAACAAGGTGCAGATTGGAGTATATCCGGATACACTTTGTTGGATTAGAGACTTCTCTTATTCTTACAACGAGCCATTTTCAAGAAACTATTTTTGGCATCCTGCCTATGATGACTATCCGGTTGTTGGAGTCAATTGGAAACAGGCCAATGCATTTTGTCACTGGAGGACTAAAATATGGAATCAATACAAAGGTGCAGAAGAACCAAATACAGAAATATTCCGTCTTCCATCAGAAGTGGAGTGGGAATATGCAGCAAGAGGTGGTAGAGATATAGCTCCTTATCCTTGGGGAGGCCCATATGTTCGCAATGCTAAAGGTTGTCTCTTGGCTAACTTTAAGCCGGGAAGAGGAAACTATCCTGAGGATGGAGGAATGCATACGGTTAAAGCCGATGCTTATTTCCCTAATGATTATGGTCTGTATACCATGTCAGGAAACGTTGCAGAATGGACTAGCAGTGCATTTCATGAAAATGCATACGCCATAGAACATGACCTTAATCCTGACTACAGATATGATGCCCAGGATACTGATCCAGAGGCTTACAAGCGGAAGGTCATCAGAGGAGGATCATGGAAAGATATTTCATACTACCTTCAGACAGGTACAAGAAACTGGGAATTTCAGGATACTGCAAAATCCTACATTGGATTTAGATGTGTTTTGACATATCTTGGAAGATCAATTAACGATTTTTAAGCCACAAAGTTTATGGCTAAAGCGTCTGAACATCCATTCAGATGTAAGATATCAATTTATTATTTAACCCTTACAAATCAAATTTTAAAATGAGTTATGTAAAAACAAAAAGCTTTAAGTATTTAAAGAATTTACTTATCGGTATTGGAGCAGCAGTAGTTATGATTGGTGCTTTGGGAAAACTTAATAGTACTTCATGGGGAGGAATGGCAATTACTGCAGGACTTTTAGTCGAGGCATTTTTGTTTGCCATGTTAGGATTATTGGGGCCTGAGAAAGATTATTATTGGGAAAAATTATATCCGGGATTGGATGATTATCATTCAAATATAGCACCTATCACAGCAGGAGGAACATCTTCAGCACAAAGATCTTTGAATGCTGACGTGGTAGAAAAGAATTTAGGAGGAATGCTCGATGAGCTTCAATCCATGTCCAAGAGTCTTGGTTCACTCAAGGCACTTCAGGAAGTTGATTTTTCTCAGACAGGTGATCAATTAAAAGCGATGAATAATTTTTATCAGTCTATGAATGAGGCCATGACTATCCTCAACTCAAGTGTTGAAGATACTAAGCAGTATCAGGCTCAAATGGCTAGCCTTACTAAAAATCTGACTTCTTTAAATGCTGTTTACGGCAGTGTTTTGTCAGCTTATCAGGTAAAGGGGTAATAGAAGGGTAATTATTATTTGTTAACAGATAAAATTTAAAAGATGTCAATTCCTAAGGAACCGCGTCAGTTGATGATCAATGTAATGTATCTTGTACTGACAGCGTTATTAGCATTGAACGTTTCTGCTGAAATTTTCAACGCTTTCGACATGGTGGATAAAGGGTTGGTGAAAGCTAATCAAGCCCTAGATGCTTCAAACGAGTCATTGCCAACCAGAATTAAAGATAGTGCCAAGAAAAAGGCAGAACTTGCAAAATATGCAGAAAGAGTAGATCAGGTTCGTCAATTGTCTGCTGAAGCTACACAATTTATTGAGGGTATCAAAGAAGGACTTATCAAGGAGACCGGTGGATATATCGAAGTGGATGGTATTCAGGAACTTAAAGGTAAGCGGGATTACGATGCCACTACACGACTTATGGTTAATAGTGGTAAAGGTGAAGAGTTGAAGAAGAAAATGCTCGAAGTTAGAGCAGCTTTTCTACAACTTGTAGATGAAGGTGAGGATAGAACTGGCATGGACAAGAGTCTGGCTATTAACATCGATGATGATACTTGGAAGAAGTCTGTCAATAAGAAGCAGAATTGGTCAGATTTTACATTTGGTCATATGCCACTTGGTGCATGTATGCCAATTTTCTCAAAATTTGCCAATGATGTTAAAAGCTCAGAAGCAGCTATCCTAAACTATCTTGCAGGTAAGGTTGGTCTTACTGATGATATCGTTTTGAACAAGTTCAGAGTGGTTTCTGCACCTAAAAAGTCTTACATTATTAAAGGTGAAAGTTTCGAGACCGACGTATTCCTTTCTGCCGCAGCAGATCAGGGAAGTAACACCGGAGTATCTATCACAGTAAATGGGCAAAGGTTAAGTGTCGATAAAGAAGGCAATGCCAAGTGGACACAATCGGCTACGTCTGTAGGTGTGAAGAAATATCAGGCTGCTATCAGTGTTACTAACCCAGTTACAGGGGAGACAAACACTTACAAAAGTGAATTCGAATATGAAGTTGGTGAGCGTTCCGTAACAATTTCTGCTACTAAAATGAATGTGTTCTATATCGGAGTTGATAACCCTGTTGAGGTTTCCGCAGCAGGTGTTCCTTCAGCTCAGGTAAAAGTTTCCATGGATGGTGGTAACATTACCAAAAATAGTGACGGTACCTACAATGTAACAGTTAGCGGCCCTCCGGGTAGAGATGCAAAAATAAATGTATCCGCACCTGGTGTTAATTATTCTAAAGCTTACAGAATTAAAAGAATTCCAGACCCTGTACCTTCTTTAGGCCCTAAAGAAAGAGGTGGTAAAATTGGTAACGGTACTTTCAAAGGTTTAGGAGGTCTTGTACCAACGTTGGAAGGTTTTGATTTTGACGCAAAATGTAATATTGGAGGATTTTTATTGGTAAGGATAGCAAAGAGACAGGATCCTGAATTCGCGCCTAACCAGGGTGCAAAGATTTCAGGTCAGGCTGCTACATTACAGGCTAAGGCTGTACCAGGAGATAAGTACTTCTTCCAAGATATTAAGTGTAAGTGTCCAGGTGATCCTGCAGAGCGTAATTTAGGACAGCTTGTATTTGATGTTCAATAATCATTTATCAGTAGAGAACGAATATTTTTTCATAGTTCGTTGTTAAAAGTGTAAATAATGAAAATATTAAAGAATTTTAGCCAGATGTTTTTCGTAATCATCCTTTTTGGGATGAATGCACAAGCACAAACTGAAAAAACAGAATCATCAGTTCCTGCAGATGATATCTTCCTAGATGATGTCGTTGAAAAGAAGCTTGTTAAAGAAAATCGTCTTTTGCCTTATCAACCAATTAGAGAGGCTGATATTCCATGGGAAATGCGCATTCAACGTGTCATTGATACCCGTGAAAAACTCAACCTTGTTTTTAGAAGTCAAGAGTTGAATCTTTTCAATGCCTTGGTTGGTATGGTGAGAAATGGTGAGATTACAATATTTTCTGATGAGAAGTTTAAGAATATCCTCACTGCCGAGGATATTGACAAAAAGCTTTCATCTATAGATACCATAACGGATTTTGATTATGATACGTATACGGAGGTCATTAAAATTGTAAAAAATGACATCAACTGGGAAAATATTTATTCCTATAGGATTAAGGAAATATGGTACTTTGATAAGGAAACTTCAACAATGCGCAATAAGATTTTAGGCATTGCACCTATTTATGCAAGTCCTAAAGACGAGCAGAACGGAATTCCTCCAAGTCCTCTATTTTGGGTATACTATCCTGAAGCCAGAGAATCTTTTTCAAAGCAAAGAGTTTTCAATGATTTCAACGATATTTCACCAAATACATGGGCAGAAGTGTTTGACAACAGGCATTTTACTAGCTATGTGTATAAAAGATCCAACGTACTTGATTACAGGTTAAAGGATTTCTATACAGCAAATCCAGATGCCGAAAAGGATATGAGTGGAATAGATATGTTGTTGCATTCAGACAAAATAAAAGCAGAGCTTTTTAATATTGAACATGATTTGTGGGAATATTAATGTAGCACCTTAATAATATTAAAAAGGCCCTATTTAGGGCCTTTTTTTTTAAATATCCTCAATCATTGCGCTACACGTATATTAAGCTTAGGTCTTGAAGCTGTTTCATTTTTATACACTCAATAGTTTTGTTTGTAATGTGTATAAACTATGGATAAATTGAGATTTGGTTGAATTCATAAAATGTTGTATATCTATTACCTTTGTAGCATTAAATAAAATTCTTGAATGGAAGGCTTAAAAAAAATTAATTCTGTACTTATTTCTGTATATCATAAAGATGGATTAGAAGAGCTAGTTCATTATTTTGCCAAAAATGGTATAACAATGATCAGTACAGGAGGAACACGTGAATTTATTGAGCAGTTAGGGTATCCTGTTGTAAAAGTTGAAGATATTACCCAGTATCCTTCTATTTTAGACGGAAGAGTAAAAACACTTCACCCTAAAATTTTTGGAGGGATTCTCGCCAGGAGAGAGGAAAAACATTTGGAGGAAGTTGCAAGTTATAATATCCCACTCATCGACCTGGTAATCGTAGATTTATATCCATTTGAGGAAACTGTCAGATCTACCAGTGTTGAGTCTGATATCATTGAAAAAATTGATATCGGAGGAATTTCTCTTATCCGGGCAGCTGCTAAGAATTACCTAGACATAGCTATTGTGGTCTCGCAAAATGCTTATCATGAACTTTTACATGCTTTAAGTACGCAGGATGGAGCTTTGACAGTAAGTCAGCGAAAATCAATGGCTCGGGATGCATTCGCAATTAGTTCACATTATGATACTGCTATACATAATTTTTTTGCAGAAGGGGAAGCTACATATTTTAAATCCAGCATTATGGATTCAAGGTCGCTGCGATATGGTGAAAATCCTCATCAGAAAGCATTTTTCTATGGTCGGCTTGAGGATCAGTTTACATTTTATGGCGGAAAAGAACTCTCATATAATAATCTGGTCGACCTGGATGCGGCACTTTCCCTAATCCAGGAATTTATACAAGATGACCCCACTTTTTGTATCATCAAACACACCAATGCCTGCGGCGTTGCTACGCGTAGGACAGTTTTTGATGCTTATGTAGGGGCATTGGCTTGTGATTCAATTTCTGCATTTGGTGGAATACTGGTTACTAATACTGAAATAGATGGCCAAACTGCCAGAGAGATAAGTAAATTGTTTTATGAAGTGTTGTTGGCACCATCATATACAAATGAGGCACTGGATATACTTTCAGCGCAGGCGAAGCGCATCATTATAAAATGTAACCACTGGACAGTACAAAGGCACTGCTTTAAATCCTTGTTAAATGGTGTAATTTATCAAGAAACAGATCTGCATACAGAATATAACGCTGAGTTCAATTGTGTTACGGAAAGATCACCCGACAATCACCAGTCCGACGATTTGGTATTTGCCTTGAAATGTGCGAAACATTTAAAATCAAACACGATTGTTTTGGTCAAGGACCGGCAAATGATTGGTATGGGTTGCGGACAAACATCTCGCATAGATGCCTGTGCTCAGGCCATCCATAAGGCTAAAAGTTTTGGTTTCGATCTTAAAGATGCAGTCATGGCATCAGATGCATTTTTTCCCTTTCCGGATTGTGTAGAACTTGCACATCAGTCAGGCATAAATGCAGTAGTTCAACCCGGAGGTTCCATAAAAGACCAACTGAGTATTGATTTCTGTAATGCAAATGATATAGCAATGGTATTTACCGGGTATAGACATTTTAAACACTAAAGCTTTGAATCTTGTAGTAGACGTAGGAAATTCCACGGTAAAAACGGCCATTTTCAGCAATAATGGTGAATTAAAAGCCTGCGCTCGTTTTGTTGATCCTACAGCTAGCGAACTTTTCCGTTGGGTAGCCCCGCATAAGGTAGAAAAAGCTATTCTGTCAGCATCGGGTAATATTTCTTCATATATTCAGGAATTTATACATAGATTTCGTTATTTGATTTTTGAAAGTGAGTTGACAATTCCGATAACAATTAATTTTGAATATCCATCAAAAATTGGGAAAGATAGAATTGCAGGTGCCGTAGCTGTATGGCGGAGGTTTCCTGAAGTCAATTGTCTTTACATCGATATGGGTACTTGTATCACCTACAATCTAATCAAAATTGGCGGTATTTTTGAAGGAGGAGCAATTTCACCGGGGATAAAGATGCGTCTGGAAGCAATGCATAAGTTTACAAAGGCTTTACCTGAGGTCGATGTAGAGGGAGCTTTTAATTTTCCGGTTTTTGATACAAAAAATGCTATGCGAGCAGGGGCAGTTCAGGGAGCAATCTTTGAAGTTGAGCAATTTATAATGTCTTTTCAAAATAAATATGAAATAAATAACGTAATAATAACAGGTGGGGATGCTTATATTTTTGCGAAGTCAAGTAATTTTAAGATATTTGTCCACCCAAATTTAGTCCTGGAGGGCTTGAATGAAATATTGGAATACAATGCACAATAAATATTTAATGCTTTGTTTGTTGATCTTTACACTTACAGCAATATGTAGGGGTCAGCAAAACGAAAACAGCCCATATTCCCGATTGGGAATAGGAGAGTTAAGTGATTTGAATTTCAATAATTCACGTCAAATGGGAGGATTGGGAGCCTCATGGCTTGATGCCTATCATATCAATATTGTAAATCCGGCGAGTTTGAGTTTTTTAAATGCAACTGCTTTCGATGTTGGTGTCTTTGCCAAATATAACAACATTGTGGAGTCAAATAAGAATAGTGGCATTTGGACAGGAAATATTGAATATATTTCATTGGGATTTCCGCTAAAAAATCCAATAAATGAACTTTACGATGGCTCCAAGAGTAAGACAAAACTAGGTATGGCATTTACCCTTATGCCGCATTCTAGTGTGAGTTACAATATATTGTCTTCGACAACTGAAACAGGCAGTGGTCTGGTTGAAAGGAATTACATAGGTCAGGGAGGTAGTTACAAGTTTTTATGGAGCAATAGCATAAAACACAAAGATTTATCTTTTGGAGTCAATGCTGGCTATATGTTTGGAAATATTAGTTATGAAAGGAATGTCAATTTTGCAGACTTACCTTTTGCCTATGACAATAGATTTTCAGCCAGTTATACATTAAATGGATTTTTATGGAGTGCTGGTCTCATATATACGAAAGTATTGAATGAGAAGGCTATAGCAAAAAATAAACTTGCCCCTGCAAAAAGAATATCATTAGGTATTCACGGAAACAGCACAACCGGTTTCAGTACAAATTCGAGTATTTTTGAGTCGGCAGTGCAGACCCTTATTGGAGCTACCAACCGCGATACTATTCGGCAGGTTGATGATGTGGAAGGTAAGGGCAAGCTTCCTGCCGAAATTGGTGCGGGCCTTACTTATTTTAATGGTGAAAAATATGCTTTTGGAATAAACTATACCCTTACAGCATGGTCCGCGTATTTCAATGATGCCAATCAGGAAAAGGCAGGTGATATGCTGGACGCCTTTAAGCTTGCAGCGGGTGGATATTACAGGCCAAACTATAAGTCATTTGACAATTTCTTTGAGCGGATATATTATCGATATGGCGTTTTTTATCAAGCGGATCCTCGTCAGATTCAGGGTGAACAAATCACGGGTTACGGTGTTTCCCTCGGCTTAGGAATGCCTTTTGTTTTTCAAAGAAAGGTATCTAATGTAAATCTCGGCGTCATAGCAGGTTTGAGAGGACAGCAATTACCGGTATCTGAAAAATATTTTAAAATTTCTTTCGGGGTTACTTTTAATGATGACGAGTGGTTCCTGAAGCGAAAGTATAATTAATTTATTCAACCAATATTTTAAAACAATTATCAATGAATGTGAATATTTTTTCATTAGGGACTCTGATAGGCTTGGTGTTTCAGTCTGGTTTAGCCGTAGCTCAATGTGAAAATTGGGTGGGAAAACCTAATCAGTCAGATGCTGAAAATGCTCATTCTATATATCGTCAGGCTATCAAGATGAAAGACATGGCCATAGCTTTTGAAAACTGGCAGACGGCATATAAACTTGCACCTGCTGCCGATGGAAAGAGAGATTACCACTATATAGATGGGGTAGATTTTTATAAACAAATGTGGACAGAATCAACGGATCCGGGTAAAAGAACGGAATACGCAGCTACTATGCACCGATTGTACAAAGAGGCAGTTTCATGTTATCAGAATGGCACTCTAACGACTACTCAAAATACAGAAGAATCCAAAAACGCTAGACTTGGATTTATATATGGCCGAATGGCATATGATATGTTTTATTATGTCAATACACCATATGTTGAAACAATTGAAGCATTGGATAATTGCATAAAATATGCCGGAGATCAGGCTGAATATATTATACTTGATATTTATCCTAAAATTATTGTATATCAGTTCAAAAATGCCTATATGACAAAGGAAAAGGCAGTAGAACTTTACAAAAGACTCAATCAAATTGCAGAATATAATATTTCCAATAATGAACGATACGCCCAAGGTTATCAGCAGGCTCAAGCCAATATGGAATATACCTTTTCTGAAGTAGCACTGGAATTGTTTGATTGTGATTATTTTAAAGAAAAACTCGTTCCGGAATTTGAAGAGAATAAAGATAATCCAGATGTGATGAAGCGTGTAATTGCTACACTGAAGTCTGCAGGATGCCCAGAGACAGATTCCACTTATATGGCATTAGATAAGTTTTGGAAAGAATATGCTACTAAGTTCAATGAGCAGCTACAGGCTGAGTACGATGCCAACAACCCCGCCTCTGCAGCAAAACGACTTTTTGATGAAGGTAAATTTACAGAATCTATTAATAAATACAGAACAGCTATAGCAGAAGAAACTGATAATGAAAAGAAGGCTACCTATTTGTTTGCAATAGCTTCTATTCAATTCAGAAAATTAAATCAATATTCAGAGGCCAGGAAAACTGCTTACGATGCTGCTAAACTCAAGCCAAATTGGGGAAGACCATATATGCTTATAGGAGATATGTACGGAAAGACGGCGAGATCTTGTGGCGATAGTTGGAATCAACGTTTGGCTATACTTGCCGCTATTGATAAGTATAGTCAGGCACGTTCTATAGATGGTGACGTTGCTGGAGAAGCAAGCCAAAGGATTAATGCCTACTATGGATCATTGCCACCTAAAGATGAAGGATTCATGAGAGGATTGAAAGAGGGCGACAGTGCCACCGTAGGATGCTGGATTGGTGAATCCGTAAGATTACGATTCCGATAATCAAAAAAAAGGCCTGGTATTTACCAGGCCTTTTTTTATATTACACTCATTATCTGCGCAGAAATAATGGCCCCGTAAGTCCCAAGAGCATATCCCAAAACTGCAAGTAAAACGCCCACAGGGGCAAGTGCAGGGCTAAAAGCCGAGGCTACAATTGGGGCAGATGCAGCACCACCGACATTTGCCTGACTTCCTACAGCAACAAAGAAAAATGGAGCTCGAATTATTTTGGCTACAGTTATGAGAATAACAACATGAGTTAGCATCCAAACCAAACCGATGAGAAATAATCCCATATTATCAAATACTTGAGCAAGGTTCATTTTCATTCCTATGGTGGCTACTAATATATATATAAATACGGAGCCCCATTTTGAAGCACCTACTCCTTCAAGATTCCGGGCTTTGGTAAACGAAAGTAATAATCCAATAGTTGTCGCATAGACTACAATCCAGAAAAAATCACTTATTAGTGCCGTCAATCCATAAGTAATTAGCACTTCTTCATTGGCTTTCATAACAGGTAACGTTATGTCTGCTAGCAAATGTGAAAGTCCAACTCCTCCAAATGCCGTAGCCATAAGGATGATCAAATCAGTTGTTGAAGGATTTTTTTCTATACTACTACTATATTTATGCATGCTTTCCTGCAGGGCTGTTATCGCACTATTATCGGCTTTAAGCCATTTGTCAATTTTTTGGCTTATGCTTGCACCATACAATAAAAATCCCATCCAAATATTAGCAACTACAATATCAATGACTAACATGGTGCCAAAGAGATTTTCATTTACTTGATACACTTCTTTCATTGCCGTTTGATTTGCGCTGCCTCCAATCCAGCTACCTGCTATAGTGCTCATACCTCTCCACAATTCCCCATCAACACTTTCTATCGTTCCCGGCATTACATAAGATGCAAATAATAAAGCTACAGGGCCTCCAAGAATTATGCCGACAGTTGCCGCAAAAAACATTATTAGTGATTTCGATCCAAGACCTATTAACCCTTTCATATCAATGCTCAGACACAGCAATAATAGACTTGCAGGAAGCAGATATTTTGAAGCTACAGCATATAATTTGGATACATCACCTGAAATAAGATTTAGAGGATAGTTAAAAATAGCAGGAATAAAATAGCAAAGTAATAATGGGGGTACAAATTTGTAAAATTTTTGCCAGCCTTTAGCTTTGGATTGGGATGTATAAAACACGAGCGCCAGAGCAACAAAAAGCAACCCGAGTACAACTGCGTCATTTGTAAATAACGGACTAGTCTGCATAGTGAATTATCATTTTTAATTATAAAACCTTGTCAGTATATGCTCAAAGATATGTAATGACTGGAATTTAATGATAAATTCTATATCTTATCTTAATATAATACCAAATGATCTAAATTAAACAACAACTTATTTATCAATCTCATAAATATATTTCCGCTTATCGGCGGTATCTTTTATTCGGACAATGAGCATCTTGTGATGCATGGATTGGTAAATCCTATTGATTTCCTGAATTTTTTGATATCGCTTAAATTTAAGCGTATCGGGATTTTGAATGTGATGGATATCTAGAAGTATGTCCAAATCTGCCATGTTGATTTGTGTATCTTTCCACTCTAGAATTTTCTGGATAATTGTTTTATTGTATACAATTGATTTTTTGTCCCTTTTTCTTAAAAATGCTATCCCAAAAACAATAATAATAAGTATGAACATCACTAAATCAGAAACATTAATATTGCTATAAGATGGGAATATACTTTTTGGAACTGGGGAATATTTTTCTTCTATCTCTTTTTTAATGTCATAAGATTCCAAATAATCTAACCTTTGGTTGTAAATTTTTAGACTATCTCCATATATGTGAAAGAAAGCGCGTTTATTGGAAGGATTGTAAAAGGTCCAACCTATGGACCCCAAACGAGATTCATACATTTGATGATTTTGTTTGTCCAATATAAGCAAAGGCCTATCATGGGCAAAATAAATAAATCTTTCAAATTCTATGTCTTTTTGATTTGAACGATCTGCATAAAGTTCCTGTTTAAAAGATGGTTCATATTTAATTTTTATTTGTTTTTCGAGATCTATAATTAAATTGTCATTGCCAAACAATCTAAGACCTTCTGGAACCTGATATGCCAAGCCATATTTTAGTTCTTGCGTACATGGAATCAACTCCCAATCACCTTCTTCAAATAAAAATCGGATAACTTGACCATGGCTTCGCCAAAAACCATACCCTCCAAAGGAATATATTTGATTTTGAAATACAAAATTCTTGCTATAAGAATTATGACCAAAAAAATTACCTTTATATAAATTTAACCATTTTCCAGATTCCCATTTAAAAACGTCCAGTCTGCCTCGTGCCACAGCAAAAACTTGATCATTTATTTCATGTACATCAAGTCTCCCTATTTTTAATCGCTTCGCCTTGTATTCATTTTCAAGTTCTATAGCAGATTCAATCATTGGCCTTAAAATCGTTGTGTCAATTTTAGGCGGTTTGTCATAGTAATAAAGTTGTACCTGGCCTTGAAGATTAAAGCTGATGTGTAATAAAAAATAAATTATAACAACCCTTACAGTATGATATGGCACGTGAAAAATTAATGTGTAGCCCTAATTAAGGAAAAGTTTATCAAATTTTATATAAAACACAAAATTGGCAAATATTAGTCATAATTGAAGTGGTAAATCTAATATATTTTACATATATTATTCGCAACAGATATCTTTTGACATAATTCAATAAAATAAAACAGTGCAAATAATCAAAGGCACTATTTTGTTTGGACTGGCTTCAAATAAAATAAAAATCCATTTTCTTCCCCTATCAATTTAAATTCTGGCAGTGTATCCATTCGGGAACGCTGAATATTTTTTACTGAAAGATAAATGGGTATTGCCCAACTTTCTTTGGCAAGTTGTTCTATGGGCTTGGCAGACATAGTTTGTGGTTGCTTGCCTGCGTAGAATAAGTGTGCATAGCTCTTATATCCAGCTGTTCCGACATATACGTTTTTACCCTGGAGGTTTTTAAAAAATTTTATATTGGCGCCTTGGGTATATTGCTCAATTCGAGGAATAATGAGGGTTGTAAAAAGAAACATTGATACTGCAACGCTGCCAAATAATACAAAAGCGCTTGACTTTATTTTATTTTCTTTCAATAGCTTCCATCCTAAAATGGAACCCATCAAGAGCACTATTCCAGACAGCCATTCCAAACCTGACCAGGAAACATCAGCTGACAAATTGGCTACAGCAAATTCATCGTTAATAAAAGGAACAACCTTAGATTTTAAGAGGGGGAAAATTCCAATAACCATAAATAATAGCCCCAAAACCGATGAAAACACTATTCCAGCAATCCACCAGTTTCCAAATCGTCGTTTTTCGTCTGATATGAGGTTGTGCATGTACCATGCAGCAAAAAATGTAATGGGGTAATAAGCAAAGGAAGAGTAATGTAGTATTTTGGTTGTACTTGCACTAAAAACTAACAATACGATTATTAAAACGGATAACATCCATGTGTAAAAATCATTGTTGTTGCCTTTACGATTATAATACAGAGAATTAATAGCAAGTAATGAAGACGGGAAGCATCCCAGTAACAGTACAATAAAATGGTAATAAATGGGCTGCCCGTGACCTGCATCGCTGGTAGTGAAAATCTCAATCTGTCGCTTGGTAAATTCTTCTATAAATGTCCAACCGTATTGGTATGTTTCATATCCATACCAAACCGTAGTTATCAAAAAAGTAGTCAAGGCATATATCAATATATCTTTAATATTGGTTACTGGTTTAAATTTTTTCATCATCCAGTAAGTTACAAAACTCAAGAATACCAGCAGGAACCCTACAGGCCCTTTAGTAAGTACTGCCAATCCGGTAAACAGACCCCCGAGTCCGGCATATGTCGTTTTTTTTGATCTATTCTGCGCGTTGACACTTGTCCATAATTGGACAATAGCCAGAAACATAAATATATTAAATAGCGGGTCGATTATACCGGATCTAAAATAAAGATGGGGGAGGAGAGACCCCAAAAATGATAAGGACCAGAAAACCCCCATCCAGTGATCCTTAATTTTTCTGCCAGTTACATAAAGTATGACTAGAACAATACATCCAAGTAAAGCATTGGGAAATCTAGCCGCCCACTCATTGATACCAAAAATATGCATGGATAAAGCCTGAACCCAGAAAAACAGTGGAGGTTTTTCAGTGAATGGTTGGAAGTCAATCTGAACCCTAAAATAGGACTTCGTGATGAGCATTTCTCTGGCAGATTCAGCAAAATTTATTTCGTCCCAGTCAAATAAATGAACACTTCCAAGTAAAGGGAAGAAAAATAGACTGCCTGTAATGAACAGCCATATACTTGTAGTCCATTTTTGGTTCATAACCTTAATAAAATTAGGGGTTTTTCTGCTTCTTTAATTTTATTTTTTTCTCGCCTAAAATTGACTACAAAAATCATGATAAATGCACTGAAAATACCAACCCATGTTCCCACTAATACATCGATTACAAAGTGTTGTGCCAGGTATACCCTGGAAAAAGCAGCTAAAATAGCCAGGATAGAAAGAAGTATAGTTAGCCAACTATTGTGCATGAATACAGCTAAAAGTGTGCACAAAGCAAATGCCGTAATACTATGTCCGGAAGGGAATGAACTCCACTGATGCGTAGTAATTCCATCAATGGTTTGTATAACTATTCCTTCCATTTCAAAATATTTTACAGGTCGTGGACTATGCGTAAACAATATATCTTTGCAAATTCGCGAAACCAATGAACTCAACAGAAATGTCCCGCCAAATAAATAAAACCATTTTCTCTTTTTAAATAGAAAAAATAAACAAACCAATGCAAATACAATTCCATCGCCCAAGTGGGTATAGTACTTGAAAAAGGTGTTCAAGTATGGGTTTACCAAATCGTTTATTTTTAAAAACAATAATTGGCTTCCTGTATTTAAAAGTGCTATTCCGGTAACCAAAGAGATAATTGTGACCGGAATCATAAACTTCAAAGGATATGGTATCTGGTTACTCTTCATGCCTTAAAATTAAGTATTATTTGCCAGAGAATATTCATAAAAAAAGGGCTCTGGCCCTTTTTGTTTTATGACTGTGTTAAGTTATATCTGAAACCAACATATACGTTGGCTCCCATGATTGGGCCCCAGATCATGGACCCATCAAAATATGGACTAAACGGCATATCGCTGGCAATAATAGGATTATTCATTCTATAGCCAGTTAGATTTTCAGCCCCTATGTACCATTCTAAATTATTTTTAAAGGCTTTGCTCAATTGCGAATTAGCCATAAAATAGGATGGTGCTTCAGATCGCCATGGATAAAGTTCCCTATTTCCTCCCGACGGGAGCCTGGAAGAACTAAGCCAATTAATAGTACAATCCCATTTCCAGCCTTTGCCGAAATCTATAGCCCAGTTTATAAATGCCCGTTGTGGAGAAGCAAGAGGTTTTCGTAGCAAAACTTCTCCATAAGTAGTTTTCACATCGTTATACCTGTAAGCTAGTCTTAGATCTAACCAGTCTGCGGCACCAATTTCGATTTGTACCTGGCCGCTATTGGAAAATGACTGTCCTTTAAGATTGTAAAATGATACAAAACCCGGTGTTTCATAATCAACAACAATTTGATTTTCAAATTCAATTCGGTTGAGGTCAATTGAAACCTGAACAAGCCGATCATATACGTCTATATCCTGTGTAAGGCTTATTCCAGCATTCCAAGCGACTTCGACACCAAGTCCATATGGAGTTTTAGTATTATTATCTTCAATCCGAATCTGACGGGAGGAGGCAAAAAGACCTATATTTTCTGCGAAAATACTTTCGGTACGTTGACCTCTACCTGCTGAAAGCCTGATTACAGTACTTTCATTAGGACTGTATCGGACATTAAGCCTGGGAGTTGCGAAAAACCCAAAAATATTATGATAGTCTCCACGTAGACCAAAAAGAAGCGTAAATTTTTCAGATCCCTTATAAGTGTACTCAGCAAATGCACCTGGTACCCATTCATTGCGGTGATAGTTTGTGGTAGAAACCAATTCATGGAATTCATCCCACTGGAAACTTACACCTGTTCTGATTTGATGATCTTTGCTTATAATTGTATTTTGGTGAATGGCGTTAAAATATAGAGATTTTTGTGTAGCATCATAAGTTCGCGTTCCAAAAATGGCTTTTTGATCGTGGTAAACTCCAGAAAATTGTAGACCAAGTGTTTTTTCGGGTGTATCCAGATTTACGTATCCCCTTTTTCCCCACACCTCCAATCGTGAAGTGATCATATCTGCACCCCAAATGCTATTTCTGTCTGATCTTCCAGGGACGAAATCAGTCTGGCCACTAATATTATCCATATAACTTAATTTGACGCCAATCTGTCCTTCTTGACCATTATTATTTGTAAACTTCCACCTGTTGATCCACCCAAGCTGTTTTGTCAGAGGCATATCCAGGAAACCATCTTTATTCTGGTCATTTCGCATTGAACGCGTGGAACCATGTATCAGATTTGCAGTACTCCATCGGTCATTTAGTGTATTTTTACTAAAATAATTAAATTCATATCTACCCTGAGCATTTGCATATCCATTTAAAAAAAGCTGATCCTCATTGCATGGTTTTCTTAGTTCTACATTAATCTGACCAGTAAGACTTTCAAATCCATTTACGACAGACCCAGCACCCATGTTCAGTTGCATACCTTCCACCCACGGACCAGGCGTAAATGCAAGTCCTTGAACAGCTGCAAGACCCCGGATATCCGGGATATTTTCACGAGTTATCTGTACATAAGGACCCGCCAGTCCGAGCATCTCTATTTTTCGCGTGCCAGTAACAGCATCTGTAGTAGAAGCATCAATAGCAGGTGTAGTGTCAAAACTTTCTGCAAGATTACAGCATGCGGCTTTTAACAATTCTTTTTGGCTAATTTGTAACGTTTTTACTGGGTCGAGATATGAAATTTCTGTGGATCGTTTACGGTGCTTTATTTCTACAGCGTCCATAACGTAACGAGACTGAAGTATTAATTTCATGTAACCCTTTCCATTTATCTCTATGGTGTCAGGGTTGTATCCCACATAACTAAGTATGAGCGATTTAGATTTTGTATCTATAGGAAGGATAAATTCACCGTTCAAATCCGTAACGGTTCCTTCTCCGGTACCTGCCCAGATAAGGGTAGCTCCGATAGCAGGTATTAAATCTCCTTTTTCAGTTTGTTCAAAAACTGCTCCGGTAATCTCCTTTAAAAATGGATCTGTTTCTTCCTCGTCGCGGTATTTGCAACATGAATGTAATGAGGCATAGGCTTCATCACTAGCTTTTTGCCCATCATTATCATGGCCAACTTTCAACAGATTTTCATTTAATTCCTTTCTGACAAAAAGTGTACTCACTTCAATAGCCAGCTCTTGTTTTTTAAGGTCGTATCGTGCCTTATTTACGCCAATTGTCTGCAGCGCCACGCTTTCAATCCTGTCCTTACACATACCACAAGCTCCGCTGACTGGAATGTATAAAATTTCCTGACTATTTGCATGAATCAGGTAACTCCAAAAAAGGAGAGTAATAAGATATTTTAAGTGCATATATACATTTTTTAACACGCTGTTTGAGCGTCTTAGTTTAACAATTAAATTCAATAAAATCTAATGATGTGCAATAGAAGATTTTTTGAAAATCGTCTAAAGTATTGGATTTGGAGAAATATACCTGCAATCAAGGAGGTAATGCTAGCTAAATACTTTAGGAGGGTGGTAACATTTGAAAGGTTCATCAAAGCTTAACCAATCTCTTTGAACTATAACCTTTTGGTGATGTGGTACAGTTGAATAATGTTGCTCAAATTCAGGCAAGTAATTTTGGGTTATGATCTTTAGACAGCAGAGACATTGACAACCTTCATCACAACAAGAATGACTATCATTGTCTCCGTGGTCATGTAGTGGCATTTCACAGGAACTATTCTGACATGAAACTCCTGATAAATCTTTTAAGTGAATACTACAACAAGATTTGTTCATGGACGAGGCATCAAGATACAAAGTATAGATATCCGGAGCACAAATACTTAGTGATTCGGTAAAAAGAAGTAGTGACAGTATTAATGACAGATGTCGCATATGCTAAATTATGTCGTCACCTTTAAATGACTCGAATAATGCTCACGCTGAATGTTTTGGTATGTGCATCCATCAATTCATATGGATTACATCAACAATTCAATATACAAAAGTAATACATTTTTGTAATCAGTTGAAAATTAAGCACGTTAATTATTATATAAATAAAAACAGCACCATGTCATTTAAGCCATGATGCTATTATGCCAAATTTTATTTTGGAATCATCCTTTTCTTTTAGTTACTTTTGTTTTAGAGGTTTTAACTTTTCCGCCTCTGGGACCTGTAACGGTTGTCGTTGTTTTTGTCGCCTTATTTCCTCCTGGTCCTTTAATGGTTGTTTGAGTTCTTTTTACTTTGTATTCTTGTCTGGCTGGAGCATATCTTTTGGTAACGGTGACAGAAGTTGAACGATACGGCTTGTATATGCGATGGGCATGAATAACTCTGTGCGTGGAAACAATCCTAACATGTGGGGTGTGATATCTGACACATAATGGGTGCCATCGGTTATATTCATATATTCTCCAAGGATTATACCATGTTGGGTAATATGACCATCGATAAGGAGATACCCAAACGGTGTAAGCCGGAGTATAAATATAATTGATCATAGGCCAGTTAATAACATTGACTATTACCTCAGTCTGATTATTCTTTGAATTGTCAGAAATGTCAGCTGGTTCAACTATAATAGCTTCCCCAAAAATTTCTTCATCACCAATAATTTGTATAGTTGCGTAATCATTTTTTGTTTTTTCAATTTCAATGACAGCAATATCCTGACTTTCATTTTCAGAAACAAGCGCCTGTAGGATGAAAATTCGGATATTATCTTCTTTATAACTAACTACTCTAACGTAATCTGTAATGCCATCTTCATTTAAGTCGAGATTATTTACATGATTATTTTCCTTGTTTAATGCCTCTTCAAATCTCTCAGGATTGTCATACTTCTGAAATAAATCCAGAGCTCCTTGCAAACTGAAATGATCTCCCGGAAGACCAGTGCTTTCGGGGATGTCCTGACTAATTGCAATTCCTGTGGAAAAACTTAGCCACATGGCTATCATTAAAATTTTTTTCATGACGAAGTATTTTATGGGTGAGTAATAAAGGATAGACTATCCAACAATGGCATAGTTTAATTTTATATCTGTTAAATAAAAGTTATTTTACCAGCTTCCGCCGCCGCCACCTCCAAAGCCGCCCCCAACGCTTCCACCACCGCCGCTACTACTACCTCCGGATCCAGAAGGTGCGCTGCTGAATGCACTACTAATGTGTGTTATGCTACTTTGCATAGATGATCCGAATTCCCCAGCTGAAAAGTGGCCTATAGGATGTAATCCAGTCCTATAGGTGTACCATGATGGTGGCTCTGTTATCAAGCCTTCAAATTTTTCACTCCATTTTCTCGCAAAACCAAATGCAATAGCATAAGGCAGTGTTTTTTCAAAATACATTGCGTCTTCAGCCAAAAGTTTTTCAAGTCGATTTTTTTCAGCAGCTTTTATAAACATTCTAAAGCCAAGCGCCTCTTGGTAAAGTTGTACACCATGTGCATTCTTCTTCAGCATATATCGGGTAAAAATAATACCGGTAATTCCGCTCAAAATCAAAGAAATTCCTACCTCAATTAGGTTTAACATAAAAACACCTGCGATACCCGCCAGAATAATGACTACGGAGATAATGCCCATAATCAGCTGATATTTGATAGAGTTTGGATAATAAACCTTTTTTTGATGCAGTGTTTCCTTAAGTGCTGATTTGGCACCTTGCATTTTAGTATAAAAGTTATTTTCCAATGCACTTACCAAAACATGTTCTCCATGTTCAAAAATTCCATCAAATATTATTTTTTCATATGAAGTTGCATTTTCAGGTAATGATTTCAACCGCCTTAATGCATAATCCTTGCTAAAAACGGAATCATCCGTTATTTCTATGGAAATAATCCCACAATAAGCCCAATAAGGCAATAAACATAATATATCCCTGTTGTCTGCTTTTTCATCCAGCAGCATGCCAGCTTCAGATGGCGTCAATTGCTTTGGAGGTAGATACTGTACCATTCGAACAAAGGGATAATCCCTTCCATAAATATGCCAGAACCTATATAATAAAATAAAACTAACTATAAATACAATTACCCCTAAGGTAAGCATACCATAAGTTGACCACCATAAATCAAAAGGTTCAGGCTTGCTTATATATGAATAGGGTAACTTAACGAATATACTGACTCCTTCCCCTGGCTGAAGTGTCCTGTTGGTAACCCCGTCGATGTAGCGTTGCGATAATAAAAAAGTTGCTTCATTTTCCTGACTTCCTGATTTTCCTGCGAAAAGCTTTACATCATTAGTAGAAAGGTTGACATTTTTATTAAAAGCTATATTAAAATGAACTTTTTGTATAGGAACTTCCCATTCTGAACCAATAATATTCCATTGCATTTCAGCATGGTCTTCTTCATATAATATACCATTTTCAATGGTATATTGAATGATATATCTCTGGTTTCCTTCTACGAAGATATCTTCATTTCCAATTCTGATGTTCAAATAATTTCCTTCACGTTCCACCCGTTTTTCAAATCCAGCTACATCTACATTGGAAATATTTAAATTATAGATTTTACCATCAATTTTATATTTACGGGGTATTTTTCTAAATATTCCTCTTCTGGGTTCGTTGAATACAACATCAATGGTTTCAATAACTTTATACGTTCCGTCTTGAGCAATATGTACATCTACCTCATAAGAGGTAATATAAAAATACGATGCCCTTAAGCTCATATGGGGCATGAGCAGGATAAAAAAAGAAAGCAATATTATCCTAAAAAACATATTTTTTATGCTTATTTACTAGAATTTCACTTCAGGAACATTTCTTTCCGTTTCGTTTTCGATTTCAAAGTAAGAGAAAGTTTTAAAGGAAAACATATTGGCTATAATATTTGAAGGGAAGCTTTCGATATAAGTATTATTATCCCTAACCAGCGCATTGTAATATCTTCTAGCGTTGGAAAGCGCTTCTTCAATTTCACTCAAAGTTTCCTGGAGTGATAGAAAATTGGCATTTGCTTTTAAATCAGGGTAACTTTCTGCTACCGCAAAAAGTGATCGCAAACTTCCTGTCAAGGCATTTTCTGCTTGAATCTGTCCGGCAATATCGCCTTGCTGACTGGAAGTCATGGCAGCATTCCTAGCTTGAATTACTTTTTCAAGCGTTTCTTTTTCATGAGCTGCATATCCTTTGACTGTATTCACAATATTTGGGATAAGGTCATACCTTTTTTTCAGTTGGACCTCAATGCCGCTCCATGCCTCCAATACCTGATTTTTTAATGCAACGAGCTTATTGTAGGCCATTACAAGATATAAGGCTAATACGGCTGCTGTGACTAATATTCCGACTAACATAACGCTTGGATATTTAATTTTTATAAAAATACAATATTGGAGATTAATAATTGTTTTGTAATGCTACATTTTATTTCTGTTTATGCTTAAAATAATGTTATCTATTTTTTTCTCCTGGCTGCATGGATTTGATAAATCTCAAAACAAGACATAAAATACGTATAAAATGGTAATAATTGAAAAGATCATTATTGTTGAGCTTTTTTAACCATATACCATGCTATTGTAGAAAAAATAAGATTTGGTATCCAAACGCCTATGAGCGGGTGAAGCGCCAGATTGGTTGAAAATGTTGTTGAAAATTTAGATAGAATAACAAAAATAGCACCTAGTATAATACCAACGGCAAGGTGCAGCCCCATACCTCCTCTGACTTTTCTGGAGGCTACCGATACTCCAATGATCGTCAGAATGATAATAGTGAATGGATCTGCAGTTCTTCTGTATAATTCAATCTGATATTTTTTTCCGGAGTCAAGTCCTTTCGCTTGCTCATATTTTAAAAAATCTCTTAGATCCGTCGTATTCATCATTTCCATCTGATTAGTATATCGAATAAAATCATCGGGGATAAACTGAAAAGAGGTATCCAGCGTTTTATTAGGATATAGGGTGAGACTTTCACGGATTCCATCAAATTTACGGACTTCATAATGATCAACCCTCCACCGATTTGGAGGTCCAATCCAAGTAATTTTATTTGCTTTCATTACATAGACCAGTTCGCCGTCTTTAAATCGCTCCAGCCTGAAGGTGCGTCCGGTACTATCTTCTGGACTATAGTTTCTGATGTAAATTTTTTGATTTGGATCTAAAAAGAAATGGGTGTTTCCACTAAGTGTCGTTTTTGCGGCTGCCCGTATAAATTCACTTTCAAATTCATATTTTAATCGATTGCTCTTTGGGATTACATAATTATTGCCGATCCAGAGGAGTAAAGCCAGAAAACCTCCGGCTATCAGATAAGGTTTTAATATGCGGTTATAACTGATTTGTGCACTAAGCATGCTAATGATTTCAGAATTTTTTGCCATTCTTGACGTAAAGAATATTACCGCAATTAGTGCAAAAAGTGGCCATAATAAACCATTAATCCAAGGAATAAAATGCAGGTAGAATCCCATAGCTATTTTACTAAAGGGCAAACCGGAATCCTGAAAGCGATCCACTTGCTCAAAATAATTTATGGTAATAGCCACTACGGTAATCAAAATCATAGTAAAGAAAAAAGTAGTCAGGTATTTCCTGATTATATATTTATCTAAAATGGCAAGGCGAAAAAACCTCATAAGCGTGTAGATACTTTTTTTACCATTTCATGTTTCCATGCACCATACGTTCCTGCCTGTATTTTTTCTCGGGCCGTTTTTACCAGCCATAGAAAAAATGACAGATTTTGGATGGTAGCCAGTTGTGCACCTAGTAGCTCCTCAACCTTAAAAAGGTGTCTGAGATAAGCTCTGGAATGTATTCTGCTGGTTGGGGCATCACTTTCCTTATCAATTGGAGTTGCATCATCCTGCCACTTTGCATTTTTAATATTTATGATTCCTTCTCTAGTATAAATGATGCCGTGTCTTGCATTCCGCGAGGGAAGTACACAATCAAACATATCAATCCCTAATGCGATGCTTTCCAGTATATTTTCTGGCAGGCCCACCCCCATCAAGTACCTGGGTTTGTGCCATGGCAATATTTCACATACTTTTTCTGTCATGGCATACATATCCTCATGGGGCTCCCCAACAGATAGCCCACCTATTGCATTGATTGGGAGATCTGTATCAGCAATAAATTTTGCTGAATCAGCGCGCAGATCACTGTATGTGCTTCCTTGAACTATAGGAGCAAGCACTTGTTCGTGGCCGTAATAGGGCTCTCCTGCATTAAACTGTTGAATACAACGCAATAGCCATTTATGCGTCATGTGCATAGAATTTCTTGCATAATTTTTGTCGCAAGGATATGGTGTACATTCGTCAAATGCCATGATAATATCAGCTCCTATGCATCTTTGTATCTCCATAACGCTTTCAGGACTAAAAAAATGTTTTGAACCGTCGATATGTGAACGAAATTTGACGCCCTCCTCGGTAATCTTTCTCATTCCATGTAAAGAATATACCTGATACCCTCCACTATCTGTCAATATTGGTTTTTCCCAACCCATAAATTTGTGCAGACCACCCATTTTTTGTAAAACCTCAGTTCCTGGCCTTAGATATAAATGGTATGTATTTCCCAAGATAATTTCTGCTCCAATTGGAGAAATCAACTCATGCTGATGTATTCCTTTAACCGTACCCTGCGTACCTACAGGCATAAAAATGGGTGTGTGAATTTCTCCTCTGGAGGTCGATAGCACTGCTGCTCTGGCGGATGTGGAAGTGTCTCTATGCTTTATTTCAAACTTCATATAACTTATTTGGCCTGCCCCATTTTGATAACTGCAGCAATCATTACGCTAAATGCCAATAGCGAAGAACCACCTTTACTGATAAAAGGAAGAGGAATACCAACTACAGGTACCAAACCCATAGTCATTCCCAGATTTATAGCGTAGTGGAAAAAAATAATTCCTCCCACACAATAAGCAAAATTTCTAATAAATTCCAATCTCGTATTTTCGGCAATGTAAATACACCGAATCACAAGTATGGTAAAAATCAGAATTATCCCTAAACTACCCAGGAAACCTTGTTCTTCAGCAATCGATGTAAAAATAAAATCTGTAGATTGTTCAGGAACATAATTTAATTTTGTCATTTCACCCCCCAGGTAACCTTTGCCAGTGAATCCGCCTGATCCGATGGCTAGTTTGGATTGTATAATATTGTATAATGATCCACGCGGATCACATTTTTCTGGTCTTAGCCATACATTGATTCTGTCCTGTTGATGGGGCCTTAAAACTTTGTCTATGGCAAATTCTGACAAATATCCTATTCCAATAAAGAAAATCGCGGCTGGTACTAGCGTAGCAGGTAATCTGAATTTTTTTCTATAAAAAGTATTTGAAGTATAAATTACAAACGCAGAAGTAAACGGAATAATTGATAGCAAATACTCTTTTTGCCATAATAAAAAGATGGTTACTGCCGCAATTCCCGCCAAAAGCAGGATATTATTTTTTAACTCAAGATATTCCATGCCATATATCAGAACACCTACTCCCATGATAAGCATCACAACGGTAAGGGGACTAAAAACAAGCGATATGATAAATACTGCAACCAATATGAATACCATTACAAATATCCATCCCGATAGCCCCCGTCGGTATAGTAAGATAAACATTGACATAAAAACCATTGCAGAACCTGCATCTGGCTGAAGTAATATTAATAAAACAGGTAAAAATATAATGGATAGCGACGTTGTTACAGTCTTGAAATTATTCAGGCTGGATTTGTTAAAGCTCAAAAATCCAGATAAGGCCAATGCCGTTCCAAATTTAGCCCATTCCGATGGTTGAAATGACAAAGGTCCAAAAGAAAACCACGATTTTGAACCATTGATAACTTTCCCACCCAAAAGAACAAGAATGAGTAATATGATGGTGATTGCATAAAATGGAAAAGCAATTCCATTCCAAAATTTCCAATCAAGCTGTAAAACCATGACAAAAGCCAAAAGTGAAATAATCAGCCATGCCGATTGAGCACCTATGAAGGTGTTTATATCCAAAAAAGCATATGGATTATTTTCATCATATACCGTTGAGTATATCATTAACCATCCGATGACCACAAGGCTGAGATAGCTGATAATCATAATCTTATCCGCTCCTTGACGTTGATAGGAAGCAGTTTGTGGCATGTTTAATTATTTACCAGAGTTTTCTTGTTGACCATGTCGTTAACAGGTGTGGCCGAGGGAAATACTTTTTTTACTTCCAGCAGGAAAGGCATTAGATCAAGCTTATTTTCATAGGCACCTACACGTACCTGGTAATATGGTACCACATGTTTCCATTCCAGCTGCACACCCGGATATAAATTTGAAAACCTAGTCCTGGCAGCTTCCATTTCTCTGCGATCATCCGTGGTAATAATCTGAATACGCCATGCCCGCATCTGCTCATTACGCTTACCTTGCATTTTAAATTTATCAATAAGCGATTCTATCTCATTGGAAGCTATTACATGTTGACTCAGCACTTTATTATTTGCTGATATGATAAATAGCACTAATAAAAGGGTGCATAATATCATAAATCGATGAGACACAGGCGATATATTTTATTGATATTGCAAAGATAATAAAATGAACCCGAGAAGCGTAAAAGATTCGTGTATACTTAATATACAACTATCCATATTATTTTTAGAGTATTGCATTGATTTTCAATCTAATGCTTTTTGGTAATTTGCTAACATAGAAAACAACATATGCGATCAAAAGATTTGCTGTATTTCCTTAAAATAAGCCATTTGGTCAACAACTGATGAATTTAGATATAAATTTATTTGGTTGTTAATGACTTTTAATGATTTAACGCTACACTTAAATTTTTGCAGATATTGAAAGCTTCATGATATTAATAAATATTTAACACCGCGCAAAATCACTCCCTTGATATATAATTCATATAAAAATTTAACTTTGAGTTAAAAAAATCATATGAGCATTCACCATCATTATACGGGAGGAGATTTTTTAATAAGGAGCTGCTATGGGGAAAATATCTTTATTTCAGAAAACTGGTCAGAAGATCAGATAATGATTCGAAAAACAGTAGATGATTTTATAGATCAGGAAATTAAACCAATTTATCAACGAATAGAAAATTTAGAAGAAGGCTTGACCCCTTCCATTATGGAAAAGTTTGCAGCATTGGGTCTATTTGGTACACATATGCCGGAAATGTATGGTGGAAGTCAGATGGATTTTATTACAAATTGCTTAATTGCTGAGGCTGTCGGCCCGTCCGGTTCCTTTAGTGTTAGTTATAATGCGCATACAGGAATTGGAATGCTACCTATTTTATATTTTGGCACAGCATCCCAAAAACAAAAATACTTGCCTGACTTGATTGCAGGGAAATTAAAATCAAGCTATTGTCTTACAGAACCATCAAGTGGATCTGATGCACTTTCTGCAAAGACAATAGCAATCTTAAGCGATGATAAAAAAAACTATATCTTAAATGGTCAAAAAATGTGGATTACCAATGCAGGTTTTGCCGATATTTTTACTGTTTTTGCTCAGGTAGATGGTGATAAATTTACGGCATTTATCGTAGAGAGATCAGCTGAAGGTCTTTCCTTTGGTGAGGAGGAAAACAAACTAGGTATTAAGGGATCTTCCACCAGACAGGTTTTTCTGGAAAATGTCTCTGTTCCAGTAGAAAACTTACTTGGAGAAATCGGGAAAGGACATCATATTGCATTTAGTGTTTTAAATATTGGAAGACTAAAACTTGGAGTTTCCACCTTGGGAGGAGCCAAAATGCTGTGTACACAAGCCATACAGTATGCCAATCAAAGGATTCAATTTAAACAGCCTATTTCATCTTTTGGTGCCATACAATATAAACTTTCAGAAATGGCTATCCGATGCTACGTTACAGATGCTGCTGTATACCGGACCGCTTGGATGATTCAACTTACTGAGGAAAATGCTATGAAAGAAGGAAAATCATTTGCCGAATCAAGGCTTGATGCCGCAGAAGAATTTGCTATGGAATGCGCAATATTAAAAATACTAGGCTCAGAAACTTTGGATTATTGTGCAGATGAAACACTACAGATATACGGAGGTATGGGTTATTCTGAAGATGGCTTTATTGCCAGAGCTTACAGAGATAGTCGCATAAATAGGATTTTTGAAGGTACAAATGAGATTAACAGAATGCTCATGATCAACACAATCTTTAAAAAGGCACTCAAAGGTCAGCTGGATATCATGACTCCTGCTATGAATGTCCAAAAGGAACTTATAGATGATCAAGTGGAAGCAGAAGTGAATGAAACTGTTTTTCCGGATGAATTTAGAGCTATTGCTTCTTTCAAGAAAAGTTTGATGATGTTAATGGGAAGCGCCGGTCAAATGGCGATGTCAGGACAGATTGATTTGAAAAATGAGCAGGAAGTTTTAATGTATCTTGCAGATATGGTTTCTGATATTTATACAGCAGAAAGTGCTTTATTGAAAACGGCAAAAGCCATAGATTCGTTGTCTGAACCACAACAAAAGCTATATACTGAAATTTTAAAGACATACTTTCATGACGTAAATCTCCGTATGTACAATAATGGTGTAAATGCCATTGCCTCATTTGTCTCCCAGGAACTTCAGGCAGGGTATATTTCAGGATTACGAAAATTTACAAAATACCCCTTACAGCCTGTAAAAATATTCCGGCGCAATATCGCGGAACACCTGAATAGTTCCAATCAATATGGCTTTTAATTTTTGAAATTTATCATGATTTTTGTTGATAAAACAACAAACTGTCGCGGATTATTTCAGTTGAAACAACCTGGTCAAAACTCGCATTTCCTATGCCGTTTAAAAGGGAAAATCTTATTTCACCCCCGTTGTTTTTTTTATCAGAAAGCATGATTTTCAACAACCTGTCTTCAGCTGTTATTCTTTTCGGATAGTGTCCGAAAATAGAAGTCAGTAATTCCTTAATTTTAAAAGCCTCTGCCTCTGTAATAAAACCGCATCTGTAGCTGATATAGGACTCGCATACCATACCAATAGCAACTGCCTCTCCATGAAGGACTGGTTTTTCATCAAGTAAAGAAACTGTTTCTATAGCATGGCCTATGGTATGTCCAAAATTGAGTATTTTTCTGATTCCTTTCTCATAAGGGTCAAGAGATACAATTTTTTGCTTTAGGTTTATAGAATGATAAATTTCTGATTCCAGTAATGCTTCATTTTTAAGGATGTCTGAATTCCAGGTTTCAAATCTATCTCGGTCAGCTATGAGCAGATGTTTAATGATTTCTGAGAGTCCACTTTTAATTTCTTTTTCTGGAAGTGTTTTCAAAAATGAAGTAAAAATAAAAACAGCTTTTGGTAAGGCATAGGCACCTATTATGTTTTTTATATGTAAAAGGTCGACACCTACTTTTCCTCCAATTGATGCATCAACCTGGCTGAGAAGCGTTGTTGGAATTTGGATAAAATCTATCCCCCTCATATAGGTAGCTGCACAAAAACCTCCTAAATCTCCTATTACGCCACCTCCCAGATTGATGACAAGTGAATGGCGATCCGCGTGACCGATCAGTAGTTGTTGCCATACATATTGGCAGGTATCTATATTTTTAATTGCTTCGCCTGGGGCAATGGTAATGATTTTACAAATTGCACTAATATTTTCAAGGACTATATGAAGACAACTTTTTGCTACGTTTTCATCTGTGATAATAAAGACAGAAGTATATGGTTTTAATCCAATATATGTATTGAGTGAATTCCAGTCATTCAGGTAAATAGAATGAAAAGGAGTTGCTATAGGATTATAGTGATTATTATTCAATATTGGTCGTCAATTTACAATTTGCTGATTGGATCAAGTGTCCAAGCTATGGCTTTTTCGCTAAAAAGCGTTTTTGTTTTTTCCCAGGTGCTCTTAAAAAGTTCTGATTGTCTGTACTGCTCTAAATCGTCTTCAGTTTCCCAGGTACTCCAGGTATAATAGACCTCAGGATTGTTATGGTCTGTATATAACTCAAGACCAAGGCAACCTTTTGAGGACCTTATTTTATCTTTAGAAGTATTAAATATCTCCTCAAACTTACCTGTGAGTTCAGGGTAAAAGTGCATCCGAACTATTCTTTTGACCATATAGATTACAGAAAATTAATTTGAATGGTTTCGTTCCTGTTTAAATTGAATGTAGAGCTGGCATTCCCCAAATTTACAGCTATTTCAAGAAAACCAGCAGTATTAAAAAAAATGACGGTTTCTCCTACCGCTACATCGCTATACGTATTGCTTAAGGTGGTGATGGGATCATACTGTTTGTAATAAAGTTCAAATGATCTTCCCGCACGAACTTTTTCAAATTGCTCTTTCTTAAGATTAATGATTACATTATCAAATGCATCAATATGAATTATTGTTGCTCTGATTTGATTGGAGGTTACCACAGGTCTGAGTTCAAGTTTTTCATTGGTTTCCTGTACGGCAGGTCCTATGTTTTCAATAGGTAAACCTCTGCATATGTAATCAGCCGCATAAGCATAAAGATGGTAATAGTGCATGGATGGCTCCTGATTCGGCTTAATTTGAAAAACTTCTTCCGGTGGCAACTGCTCAAAGACCAAGGTAAATAAACCATTATTTGGTCCTATAAAATATTGGTCATATTTTTTAAAACATACATATTCACTTTCCTTATCATAATTGTTATTCACAGCTACAATATGTATCGTACCAGGTGGAAATTGCACAATCACATTTTTAAGAAAAAATGCTCCCTGCACAATATCATAGGCATTGACCTCATGACTTATATCGATGATGTTAAAGAGACAATTTTTGGTCAGTAAAATTCCTTTAAGTTCTGCTACGTAATAATCTCTGGTTCCGAAATCTGTTGTCAGTGAAACAATTTGCATTAAATTGCGGTTATTTGTCCTATAATTTATTGGTAATATTAGTATATATTTGAAAAATTGGCAATTTTTGTGTGCAAAGAAAATAAAATATTACCTAAAAATTTGATAACGGTAAACGTTTTACTAAAAAACATAGATTAAAAAGATTGAGCGAAATTATTCTGACCATAGAAGGGGTAGATCCTCTGGATTTATATGGTGAAAACAATTCTAAATTAAACCTTATAAAAAGGGCTTTTCCTGATGTTATTATTACCTCCAGAGGCAATCAGATTAAGTTGAAAGGCGAAAAAAAATACACTCAGGACGCTAAGGGCAAAATAGAAACTATGGTAAAAATGCTCAAAGAAAAACATGAGCTTACCCACCAGGCTGTCGAGGACCTTGTATTGAGTGACCATGCGGTTGACAATAAAATCAGTCAGCATGCTCCAGATGGAATTATTGTCTATGGCAAAAGCGGAAGTCCTATTAAAGCCAGGACCAAAAATCAAAAAATGCTGGTCAGATGTTCTGACGAAAATGATATTGTTTTTGCCATTGGTCCGGCAGGTACTGGAAAGACATATACTGCAGTTGCCCTTGCCATCAGAGCATTAAAGTCAAAATTGGTCAAAAAAATCATTCTTACCAGACCCGCTGTGGAAGCTGGTGAGCATTTGGGTTTTCTTCCTGGCGACATGAAGGAAAAAGTTGATCCATACCTCAGGCCACTGTATGATGCCCTCGATGATATGATACCTGCCGATAAGCTCGCATTTTTCATACAAAATAGGGTTATTGAAGTTGCTCCTTTGGCCTTTATGAGGGGACGTACACTCGATCACGCTTTTATCATACTGGATGAGGCTCAAAATTGCACCTCTTCACAACTGAAAATGTTTTTAACTCGAATTGGTCCAAGTGCTAAAGCTATCATTACAGGAGACCTTTCACAGATCGATTTGCCAGGCTATCAAAAATCAGGTTTGCGTAAGGCATTGCAGATTTTGGCGGATATTCCAGGTATAGGTCAGTTACATCTAAACCCTGATGATGTTGTTAGACACCGGCTTGTTAAAGAAATAATAAGAAGTTATGAAGCATCAGAAGAACTCGAAGAAGCTGAGAAATTAAAACTTAGAGAAAAAAAGGAAAAAGAAAATGCTGAAAAAATTGCTAAACGCGAAAGTATAGATCATGACAGCGAGCGTAGTATATAAAGGGGGACTCAGAACGGAAGCTACTCATATAAGATCTGGCCAAATTGTGATCACAGACGCCCCGCCTGACAATCAGGGCAAGGGAGAAGCATTTTCCCCAACGGATTTGCTTGCGACATCCCTTGCAACTTGTATGGTAACCATTATGGGGATTAGCGCCCGTGAGAGGTCAATACCAATCGAAGGCACTAAACTCGAAGTTACAAAGCATATGACCGCTGACCCTCGCAGAGTAGCAGCTATTGATATTGTGGTAACTATGCCTGACCGAATTTATGCATCGCATGAAATGAGAATACTTGAGGCAGCAGCAAAAACCTGTCCGGTAAGCTACAGTCTCCACCCAGATATAAAACAAAACATCCATTTTATTTGGAAAGATCCCAATGCATAAATGATAAGCATCAACAATGCAGCCGATTGAAATATTATTTCCAACAAGGCATATAAAAGGGACCATTCAGATCTCCGGGAGTAAGAGTATCTCAAATAGGGCATTAATGATTCGCGCCATATGCGGAGAAAAATTTGAAATAGATAACTTGTCTGATAGCAATGATACAGCCACCATGTTACATTTGCTTTCTGCCGGCACTGATGTTTTGGATGTAGCTGACGCAGGTACTGTTATGCGTTTTATGACAGCATATTTGGCCAAAATTAAAGGTGAATTTATACTTACCGGATCAGCTCGAATGCAAGAAAGACCTATAGGTCCGCTCGTAGATGCGTTGCGCCAAATAGGCGCTGATATTTCTTATCTGGACAAAGACGGTTGTCCACCATTAGCCATCCGAAATTTTTCTGGTGAAATTAATCAAAGCATTCATGTAAATGCCTCAGTGAGTTCTCAATTTATTTCTGCGCTCATGATGATAGGACCGACTTTGCCATCTGGTCTGGAGATTCATATGGAGGGGAATAAGGTCTCTGAGCCCTACATTAGCATGACAGCAGCTATGATGAAGCATTTTGGAATTGAAGTAATTGTAAATGACAACATCATTTCAATTCCTGCGAAAAATTACACGCCATGTCCTCTCGTTATAGAACCTGATTGGTCATCAGTGTCATATCTTTATGGACTGGCTGCACTTTCAGAATCCGCAGAAATCATTGCTCAAGGCTATCAATCCTCCAGCTGGCAGGGAGATGCTATAGTCAGAAGTATATTCGACTTGCTTGGCGTCGAAACCAAATTTAATCCTGATGGCATCGTAATTGTAAAATCACCACGAAATCAACCTGCTAAATTTTTAGAGTATGATTTTACGGACTGTCCGGATTTATTTCAAACTATAAGCGTGACTTGCGCGGGGTTGGGAATTCCATGTCTGTTTACCGGGCTTGATACACTTCGCTTAAAAGAAACTGACAGAATCTTGGCACTGAGTCAGGAATTGGCAAAATGGAATGTCTTTTTAACACAGGTTCCGGAAAAATTCAGCAAAAAATCAAAGTCCGCTTATTTTATGCAGGAGGGACAGATTAGCGGGGCTGCGACTGTGGGCTCAGTTGAAACTTATGGAGATCATCGTATGGCATTGTCAATGTCGATGCTTTCAATGATTGTACCTGTGTCGATTAAAAACCCCGGTGTGATAAAAAAATCTTTCTCCAATTATTGGGATATACTTCAATGCCTTGGTGCCAATATTTATTGAAAATATTTCAAAGTTTAAAGGTCCTTGATGAATAATATAATAAATCTAGTATTTTCTAAAATGTTTTTTCTGTAATTGAAACCTTCGGATCATTACGGCTTAAGTAACTACTTTTTTAGTTTAAACTTTTCAATTTTTTTTAAGAAGGATGATTAATGGCTTAAACAGCTATGGGTCTTGAGTATTTAATCGCTTCATTTACCATAATAAATCTAAATTTGTTAAAAATTTAATAATATGTCTCAAAAAATAATTTCTATACTTTTTTTATTTCTGTTCACTTTAGAGGCCCAAGGTCAAAAGATTGCTCCTTTTGTAATCTACGATGCAAAAGGAAAAAAAGCTGATTTTCAAAAAATAGTCAGCAAAGTTAAAGAGTCAGAAATCATATTGTTTGGTGAATTTCATAATAATGCCATATCACACTGGCTGCAGTATGAACTTGTACAAGCTTTGGTTTCTGAAAAGCCATTGGTGCTTGGGGCAGAAATGTTTGAAGCTGATCAACAGCAAATTCTTTCTTCCTTTTTGATGGATTCAATCAACGAAAAAACATTTAAGGATTCTTGTCGACTTTGGCCAAATTATGATACTGATTATGCTCCACTTGTAAACATCGCTAAGGAAAATAAATATCCTTTTATAGCCACAAATATTCCAAGAAAGTATGCTGGAAAGGTATTTAAAGGAGGCTTTGAAGCACTCTATGCATTATCAGACCTTGAAAAATCATGGATAGCGCCCCTACCAGTAGACTATGATCCTAATTTGCCGGGTTATCAAAATATGTTGACTATGATGGGTAATGATCCAGCGCATGCCAACCCAAATTTTCCAAAGGCACAGGCAATAAAAGATGCTACTATGGCACATTTTATTTCCAGCAATATGCGTCCAAATTCAATATTTGTTCATTTTAATGGAGCTTACCATACAGACAACGATGAAGGCATAATCTGGTACCTAAAGCGGCAGAAACCAGCCTTAAAGTATGTTACTATTAGTACGGTTAGTCAAAAAAATGTTTACAAGCTTGACCAGGAACATTTAGGGAAAGCACATTTTATAATTTGTGTTGACGAAGATATGACAAACACATATTAGCAGAAGTATTTAGTCTTTTTTCTTGAAATCTCCCCTTCTCCAGGCATCGACAAATTTTTTCCATGCAAGGGGACTAAATATATTTTGCGGTTTAATCTGACCGGTGTACACGTAATCCGTTGCCTGTTGCCTGATAACGACACTGCTTGTTTCCTTCCCATCAGCAGGTACGGTATATCTCATTTCTTTCATAGCATCTGAAGCGAGATTTTCCTGAGCTTTTTCTCTTATTTCATTAGAAATGTCAATAGCAAAAAATTCCTGCTTGAAATGTTCTCTGCTTGGCCAGGGATAGATAAACACTTCCGGCAGTAGGTAATCGTCAGACGACATGATTTGGAGCCATTTATAATGGTTGGATGTCAACGTATCTGGGACAACAATTTCCACGGTTTTATATCCAATTCTGGAAAAAACAACTGTCTCTCCTGCAAGGGCAATAAAAGCGAAATAGCCATCAAGATCAGAGGAAGAACCCCTGGTTGTACCTTTGACGGCCACATTAGTATATGGTAATGGTACAGGACTTCCATCTTCCCCCTCTGTAAACACCATACCTGAAAACTCAATAACCTGCACATAGGAATCCTTTTTCTGTGCCATAATATTTGAGCTTGTAACCAGGAACAGAAATATAAATGCACTTATAAGTCTCATATGTTGTTTTTTAACTGAGTTTCTTTATTTAAGGATAATCAGTGTATAGAAAAATTCATTAATGGTCTATTTTTGTAAGTCTTGTTATAAAATA
This sequence comes from Saprospiraceae bacterium, assembly GCA_032115755.1. GTDB lineage: Bacteria > Bacteroidota > Bacteroidia > Chitinophagales > Saprospiraceae > OLB9. The sequence goes on along the minus strand of JAUMBJ010000159.1, from coordinate 19,471 downwards.
AAAGTCTTATAAACCGACTTTAATTTTAAAGACACTGACACACTTGATATCCAGTTTGTCAAATGATCTTAAAAGGATACAACCTTTTATAAACAACAAAATAAGTTGATTTGTGCCAAATTTCCTATTTTTAACACACATTTAACCTCACTGTTGACCTATTTAGCATTCAAATTGTTTAAGTATTGATTGTTTTAAATTTTGATGAAAAAACTATTTGAAGGTTAGCAGACTTACACAAAAATTTATTAAACAACACAGTCTAATCGGGTTGATTCTTTTTATGAGAAACGAGCATTCAAAAGCATTTTAAATAGAAAAACATTTTTTCATTCCATATGGCCGTAAAGTTAAGATATGCAGCACATGATAAACTTAAAATAAAAATATGAAGGTTACCTTACAATCTACCTTAGCCCATTTACAATATGTAGGCATAAATGACCGGGGGCAGGTTTTAACGTTTGATGGTGATAAAAAAGGCGTAAGTCCGATGGAATCATTACTTATGGCATCAGCAGCCTGTAGTTCCATTGATATTGAAATGATTCTGGAGAAGATGAGGCAAAAAGTAGAAAATATAAAAGTTGAAGTGGAGGGCATTCGTTCAGAAACGCACCCGTCTGTATTTTTAAAAATACATTTACATTATATTGTTACAGGAAATATAAAAGAGGAGAAACTTCAGGAAGCAATTAGGCTATCTATGGAGAAATATTGCTCAGTTTCAGTTATGCTAAAAGCCACGGCAGATATTTCTTATACATATGAAATGAGCATGAGACAGTCACACAAACCAGAATGATTATTTCTCATGCGAAACGCGAGTTCGAAAACACCATAGATACAAATAAAGTTGTCAATTCCATGTAGTTTTAAAAACAAGTCACTCGGAGAGTGACGAACTAAAAATAAACAAATGAAATCGACATGAGTAAAAAAATCATTAACATACAAACCACAATGATTATTTACTCATCAAAGATTCCATATGGCCTTAAAAACAAGTCACTCGGAGAGTGACGATCTAAAAATAAACATATGAATTCGGGCAAATAATATTCTGATGAAAGCAAAAAAATCTTTTGGACAGCATTTTTTAATCAATGAATCTTTAGCGGAAAAGATTGCCTATAGCCTAACTGAAAATTTCCATGGTCAGAATGTATTGGAAATCGGTCCCGGAAAGGGAGTACTGACGAAGTATTTATTGAAACAGCATATTAACCTTAGGGTTGTTGAAGCTGATATAGATATGGTCAACTATCTAAAAAAGAATTATCCTGAAGTTTCTGATGGTATTATTTTTATGGATTTTTTGAAACTGAGTATGGCAAAGGTGTTTGAAGGAGAATCATTTAAAATAATTGGAAATTTTCCGTACAATATTTCTTCCCAGATTTTGATCAAAATGATCAATTACAAACATATTGTACCAGAACTTGTAGGTATGTTCCAAAAGGAAGTGGCTGAGCGCGTTATAGCACCACCGGGATCAAAAACGTATGGAGTGATTAGTGTTTTAGTACAAGCTTATTACCATGGAAGTTTGATATTGAAGGTAAGTCCTGGTTCATTTAATCCTCCTCCAAAAGTTGATTCGGCCGTCATACGGCTTATCAGAAAAGAAAATCAGACTTTAGGTTGTGATGAAAAATGGTTTAGAATTATTGTCAAAACAAGTTTTAATCAGCGAAGAAAAATGCTCAGAAATACTTTAAAACCGTTGCTATCAGATGAAGGAGTACTGTCAGATCCTTTATTTGAGAAGCGGCCTGAGCAACTTTCAGTAGAACAATTTGTCTTTATTGTAAATAAATTATTTCCTTATTTAAAACAAATCTCTCATGAATCTGGAAGAAAGGATCAATCAGGATCTCAAGGAAGCGATGAAGCTTAAAGATCAAGCTGCTTTAAGGGGTATTCGGGCCATCAAGGCTGCTATTTTATTGTTTAAAACAGACGGTAGTGGTGAAGACCTTGACTTGGAAAAATCAATAAAATTACTTCAAAAACTTGTAAAACAGCGCCAAGACTCCCTTGATATTTACAACAAACAGGGTCGTGAAGATCTTGCAGTAATTGAACGTGAGGAAATTGCCATTATTCAGCGATACTTACCAGACCAGTTATCCAGAGAAGACATCGCTCAAAAAGTAAATGAAATTATTTCTGAAACAGGGGCTTCAGGCATGAAAGATATGGGAAAGGTTATGGCGATGGCCTCCCAGAAAATGGCAGGTCAAGCAGATGGTAAAATCATTGCCGAAATTGTAAAAACGGTCTTAGGGACTTAATTTTACAATAAGATCAGAACAAATTTTTAATAATCTGTTCTGTGGTAATGCCTTCTGCTTCAGCTTTGTAATTTCTGACAACCCTGTGACGCAGTACATATGATGCAATTGCTTGTACATCTTCCCGATCGGGAGAATATTTCCCATTAATGGCAGCGTGACATTTAGCACCTAATACCAGATATTGAGATGCTCTGGGGCCTGCTCCCCATGAAATATACTGATTAATTTCAGACGTAGCCATTGGGGTTCCAGGTCTAGTTTTAGAAGCCAGAGTTACAGCATATTCTAGCACATTATCAGCTACAGGTATTTTTCGTATTAATGACTGATATTCCAGAATTTGATCTCCAGTAAGAATATTTTTTAAAGCAATGGAATCATTGGACGTTGTATTTTTTACAACCATCACCTCTTCTTGGTAACTTGGATAATCTAATGGTATATTAAACATAAATCTATCCAACTGAGCTTCAGGTAAAGGGTATGTACCTTCTTTTTCTATTGGGTTTTGGGTTGCCAGTACAAAAAATGGTTTTGGCAATATATACCTTGAACCCGCTACGGTTACAGATCTTTCCTGCATGGCCTCTAATAGCGCTGCCTGTGTCTTTGGCGGTGTTCTGTTAATCTCATCAGCCAATAGGATGTTGGTAAATAATGGGCCCTTGTTGAACTTAAAATGTCTACTTTCATCAAGTATTTCTGACCCTGTAATGTCAGACGGCATCAGATCCGGTGTAAATTGAATTCTTTTAAAATCCAAGTCAAGTACCTCAGCGATTGTGCTGACGAGTAATGTTTTAGCTAGACCCGGGACGCCAACCAATAGACTGTGTCCATTGCTAAACAGGGATATAATTACTGTTTTAACAACATCGTCCTGGCCAACAATAATTTTACCAATCTCTGATTTTAATTGTTGATATGAGGATGCCAGTGCATCTATTCCTTCTACCTCGTTCTGAAAATGACTCATAGATTTCTTATTTAATTATTCATACACGAATTGTATAAGAATAATATTATTAAAGTAATATTTGTTTACTAAATAGGTTTTTATTTTGCAGATGCAACTACAGCATCAAATTTTTTAATAGCAGATATTATTCTATTGCTACTTTTCTCTCCACCCAGTAATTGCATACTTTGAAACAAGTCAGGACCTTGCATGGATCCAGATATGGCAATTCTTATAACAGGCAAAATTTCTCCCATTTTCAATGATTCTTGTAGAATATAAGACTTTACATTTTCTTCTGCTGTTAATACATCCTGAGCTATAAGTAGCGCTATTTTTTCAAAAAAGACTCTGTTTTCAATTTTATATTTTTTTATGATGGTTTCATTATCATATGAAGATACTTCTTCAAAGAAAAATCTACCGGATGATATGATCTCATCCACGACATGAACTCTTTCTTTCATGTGTTTGCAAACTCCAGAAAGGTACTCCATGGAATAAAATCCATAAAGTTTTTCAACTTTTGCAGAAATTATTTTTGCCAAAACTTCATCCGGCGTTTGTATAATATATTGCTGATTAAACCATTTTGCTTTTTCAAAATCAAATCTTGCTCCTGATTTTACGATTTTATCAAGACTAAATGCGTTAATGAGATCGCTTAATGAAAATAATTCTTGCTCTGTTCCTGGATTCCATCCCAGCAAAGAAAGAAAATTTAAAACGGCTTCCGGTAAGAAACCTGCTTCTCTAAAGCCATCAAATATTTCTCCTTCTCCATGCCAGGTGAGCGGGAATACAGGAAATCCAAATGTAGCACCATCTCTTTTAGACAATTTACCTTGTCCACTTGGTTTTAGTATTAATGGTAAATGTGCAAATGCTGGCGGCGTGTAGCCCAGATATCTGTAAAGTAACATATGATGGGCAGTACTTGATAGCCATTCCTCTCCCCGTATGACGTGCGTTATTTGCATCAGGGCATCATCTACTATATTAGCGAGATGATATGTTGGCATGCCGTCTGCTTTTAATATTACTTTGTCATCTAGTTCTGTGCTGTCAAAAATAACGGTTCCCCTGATCTGATCATGAATTTCTATTTTTTCTCCGGGCTCAACTTTGAGTCTCACAGCAATATGCTGGCTGGTTTCTAGCATATCGCTTGTTTCCTGAGGGGACAAAGAAAGGCTGTTTTTCAAAATTTTTCTGGAATGACTATCATATTTAAACGTTGGATCTTTTTCACGCTGCTGATCAAGTTCTTCAGGTGTATCAAAGGAGTAGTAGGCATGTCCACTTTCCAGAAGTTTACTGGCATAAGACTGATATAGTTCTTTTCGCTCTGACTGTCTGTATGGGCCATATGTGCCTCCAAAGCCAGGCCCTTCGTCCGGAATTAGTCCAAACCAGCCTAATGACTCAACGATATATTCCTCAGCGCCAGGTACATATCGTACCTGATCCGTATCTTCTATACGAAGAATAAATGTACCTTTGTGTTTCCGGGCAAATAGATAATTGTACAGGGCCGTTCTAACACCCCCAATGTGCAATGGTCCTGTTGGACTGGGTGCAAACCTCACTCTAACGCTGCTCATACCGGTACGTATTTAATATAAAATTTGAAAATTTTCACCAACAAGGTGCAAAATTAGACTTATTAAGTGAATTAATCAAATGCGCACATTGGTTAACAAATTTTATCCCTATCGCACACCTTTTATTATTCAAAAGCTTTTTAATCAATGCGTATGGCATGGCCCGAAGGATCAACAACAAATTTATATTACATTTGATGATGGACCCAATGCTGGAATTACGCCAAAAGTATTGGATATGCTAAGCATGTTTGAGCAAAAAGCCACATTTTTTTGTGTAGGGGATAATGTGCAAAGAAATCATGATATTTTTAAAGAAATCCTTCAGCTTGGCCATGATGCAGGAAACCATACCTATCATCACCTACATGGATGGCAGTACAATACTCAACAATATATGGCCAATGTGGAATTGGCAGATGCGCAGATTGGAAGTAATTTTTTCAGACCTCCGTATGGAAAGTTGACATACAATCAATATCTTTCCTTAGCCCAAAAAGGTTATAAGCTTGTCATGTGGTCATTGTTGATTGGAGACTATGAATCCAGACTGCATAAAAAAGATTGCCTTATAAAATTATGTCAAAACGTCCGCTGCGGAGATATCATTGTGTTCCATGATCAGCAGAAATCATGGAAAAACCTGGAATACATACTTCCCAGATTTCTGGAAGAAATGCATCAGCGAAATATAAATTCTATGGGAATTAGCAGCTTATTTTCCTAAAAATCCAAAATAGTCAAATCAGAATTTGATATTGGATAAAGCATAAATTTTTTAAAATTAATTATTGGATTAATAGGTGTATTTTTGTGATATAATTGATTAAAAAAAGTATGGAAGGGCTGGAGGAAATTAAGTTGAAAAAATTTACAATTGAAGCCTTACAGGAGGATATTGGAAGTGGTGACCATACCTCTTTGGCTTGTATCTTACCAGATGAAGTTTCAAAGGCCAGGTTATTAGTTAAAGATGACGGGGTTATTGCTGGTGTTGAGTTAGCTGAAATGATATTTAAGCAACTTGACCCAAATGCGGTATTTACAGTGCATAAACCTGATGGAAGCGACGTTGTCTATGGAGATGAAGTATTTACAGTGGAATGTAAATCGCAAGCTTTGCTAATGGCTGAAAGATTATCATTGAATATCATGCAGCGTATGAGCGGTATTGCTACCCTCAGCGGTAGATTTGCTTTTGAAGTGGAAGACTTGCCTGTTAAAATACTTGACACAAGAAAAACCACACCTTTATTGCGTTTTCTCGAAAAATGGGCTGTTAAAATTGGCGGATGCCAGAATTATCGTTTTGGATTGTATGACTGGATTATGATAAAAGACAATCATATCGATGCCTGTGGAAGTATCACTGAAGCGATTTCAAGAGTACACAAATATTTAAAGCAACACCAACTTGATTTAGGTATTACTGTTGAGGTCAGGAACCTTGTAGAATTACAGGAAGTTTTGGATAAGGGTGGAATAACTCGAATTATGTTGGATAATTTTGAAATTCCAATTATGCACGAAGCTATTGCCCACATTAATGGTAGATTTGAAACAGAGGTTTCGGGAGGAGTTTCGCTAAGTAATGTAAGAAAAATTGCATTGACGGGAGTTGATTACATATCAGTAGGGGCATTAACGCATTCTGCGGGTTGCTTAGATTTAAGTTTGAAAGTGATAAAGTAAAATTTGTAAATGACATTATCAGGTATTCAAGAAGACATACTTAAATTTTTTCCAGAAGTTGAACTTCCACTACTAATTTCTGAGGATCAACTCAGCGAATTTGAAAGTAATAATGATCCGTTTCCTAAGAAATTTCTCGATGAAATAATGACACTTTGGGAAAATCAGTCTGACGAGTATACGGAGTATATTCCGTGTATATCATTGCCTGTTAAAAATGACTTTATTACTGTGGTATATTGGAAAGGTTCACTGCTTAAATATGATTTTATTCTGGCTAATATAGATAAACATGGGCAAGCAATTAGCAGGAAATCTATAGCTGGAACCCATGTTGTCGGAGATAGTATATTGCGATCTGTAGCCTACATTGATATAGATTTAAATATATCTGTAATGAAGGGACGAGGACAGGCTGATGATTTATATGATTCATCTATGTCAGAAAAAATAGAACTTGAAATTCTTTCAAACGGAGAAATTGTACGCTCCGACATATCTTAATAAATGCTTATGAGCAGGAAAGCCAGACAGTTAAAAAGTGCTGCATTAAAACAGCAGATTATAAAATTGCTTTCCAAAATGTCAAAACATCAATTTACGGCATTTCAAATTTCACGAAAACTTAATGTTTCTAATCCGGTATCTTCCATACAGTATGAGTTGGACAAGCTATGTGAAGAAGGTTTTGTTTTAAGAAAGCGGCAAGAGTATTATCAATGGCAAGAAAAAGATATTATCCATAAAAAATCTTCAGGTTTTCAGCCTCAAATTTATCAGGGTTATGTGGATATGACGAGGTCAGGAGCAGCTTATATTACAGGAACAAATCAGCAAGATGACATTTATGTAGCTCCAAAGTATATTAAAGGAGCGCTCCACAAAGATCTGGTAGCTGTTGAATTACTGCCTCGTGCAAAAAGGAGAAAGCCTGAAGGAAAGATTGTTGAGATACTGGAAAGAAGTATTCATCAGATCATTGGAACAATTCGTAAATTACACCATTATGCCGTTGTAACAGCTGATGAACCCAAGCAGTTTCCTGAAGTCCACATTAAATTGTCGGAAATTACCCATATTAATGATGGTCAAAAAGTCCGAATAGAAATTTCAGACTGGGGAAAAGGTCAGAATACGTCAATTTGGGGTAAAGTCCTTGATGTATTGGATGAGCATGATGAAAATGAGATAGCTATGCAATCCATACTTTTAAGCAATGGCTTTGAAATAGATTTTTCACAAGAGGCATTATCCGAATCACTTCAATTACACACACTTGTTAATGAAAGTGAAACCTCCTCCAGAAAAGATTTTCGTCAGATAACTACATTTACTATAGATCCGGCAACTGCAAAGGACTTTGATGATGCACTTTCCATAAGAACTTTGGAAAATCATAAGTTTGAGATTGGAGTCCATATTGCTGATGTCAGCCATTTTTTGCAGGAGGATTCGGATTTGGATAAGGAGGCATATAAACGGGCAACTTCAGTCTATCTTGCTGACAGAGTTTGTCCAATGTTGCCTGAAGTGCTTTCCAATGAATTATGTTCCTTAAATCCCAATGAAGATAAGTATACCTTTTCAGCAGTTTTTGAAATGGATTTGGAGGGTAATGTGTATCATGAATGGTTTGGTAAAACCATTATCCATTCTGACCGCCGATTTTCATACGAAGAAGCACAGGAGCGTATTGAAACTAATCATGGTGATTTCGCGACAGAAATCAATATACTTAATACCATTGCCCTTGCATTAAGGAAAGAAAGGTATTCTCGTGGATCAATAAGTTTTGAATCGGAGGAAATTCAGTTTGAGTATGATGACCATAAAAGACCAATATCAGTTCGAATAAAAGAGCGAAAGGAGGCACATATGATGATTGAAGATTTTATGTTGCTGGCGAATAAACGTGTTGCCGAGTTTATTGCAAAAAGATCACAGCAGGAAATTCCATTTGTGTACAGGGTACATGATACGCCCAACCCTGATAAACTAATTGATTTCGCCAAATTTGCAGCAGAACTGGGATTCAAGTTTAATTTGAAGGACAGAAATTCTATCACTCAATCATTTAATAAGCTTGCTGATCTGGCAAAAACTAATGAATTACTTCGGTTACTCGAGCCTCTGGCCATACGAACAATGGCAAAGGCGGAATATACAACTGATAATATAGGTCACTATGGATTGGGTTTTGATTTTTACACACATTTTACTTCACCTATAAGGAGATATTCTGATGTGCTGTCACATCGTATTCTCTATAAAAATTTAACAGAAATTTACAGGGTGGAAAAGGAATCACTGAAAATTAAGTCCAGGCACATATCATTACAGGAAAGGAAAGCTATGGATGCAGAGCGTGAATCTGTAAAATATAAAATGGCGGAATTCATGATGAAATTTATAGGACAGGAGCTTGAAGGAATAGTTACTGGAATGTCAGAAAAAGGAATCTACATCGAAATTCCGGGAATAAAAGCAGAAGGATTTGTTGCTTTTGAAGGTTTGCCAGATTCATACTATGTAACGGAAAGTAGGTATAAGGCTATTTCCAGATTTGGGGGTAATGACATATTGATAGGCGCTCACTGTAAAGTGAAGGTAATCAGGTCAGATAAATCTACGAGAAAAATTGATATGGAATTGATATCTGAATAGTTGTAAAAATTAATCATAATTAATAATTTCCTTTTCCGAACTCAATTTTCCAAATTTTCTCAAGATGTTGACTTTTTGTCGCATCTTTTGGAAAAACTGAAATCTAAATTTTTCTGATACCTCTGATAATAATATAGACTTAGATTTAAGTTGCTCTACCCATCTTTGACTTTCTTCAGAAAAGTCTTCATCATATGTCATGAGAGAATTAAATGTATTAAAACTTACATAAGTATAAATGCGGTCATCAATTTTCGCCTGCACACAATTATTACTCAGGTATATATCACTTTGAAACATTTCAAATTTACCTGATCTCTGGCCTGCCGAACTCAATGCTGATTTTCTTCCAGTTTCAGCTTCCCGTTCCAGTTTATTTAATAGTTCGTCGAGATTATCACACACAAGTTGTAGGGAATGTTCGTCATCAAAAAGTCCTGATTCAATATAATACTGCACTTGTTTAAATGTTGTATCAAGGGTTTCACTAGCCCATATTTCGGCAGAATCTATACCGTGGTAGTCAAAATATATTTGCTCAACAATCTCTTCATATTCCAAAATTTCTTCTTGCGCATTAAATTTTTTATGGCGGTATTGCTCCAAATTCAATACTGATTTTTGCCAGAAAAACAATTTAAATCTACTTAGGCTTTTAAATCCGAATTGTCGGAAATAGGGAATATCCATTGCGGTAATGGTGATTTCACCCTTTCCGGATTTGACCATATGATGAAGTGCTTGTGCAATTTGGGTCAGGTACTTATTAATTTGAAATTTGTCTTTAAACATGGCGTGAAACTGAAAAGGAACCAGGTTGCTTTTATAATTCATCACGGCATCTGCTGAAACTTTATAATGGTGACATATCATATTCAATTCCTCTATATTTAAAAGAGTCGTTCCACGAATTCTTCTGTAGGCGGCATCTAAATTTATATGAAGAAGATCAGCCAAATCTGTGGCTAAATTTCTGTCACCTGATTTTTCTTTGCAGAGTGACATAAGTGTTAGTTGAATGTCTTTCATTAACTAAAAATAATAATTGATTATAGAAAAAAATTAAAAAATGAAAAATAATGTTTTTTACAAAATTATGAAAATTAAAAAAAGATTATTATAGCTATAAATAATTTATAAAAAATCTATACATAAACAAAATGCATAATAATATAATATACATTGCGTAAATAAATAAAAATTAAATTACGATTGATTATACCTTTGGAGCATTAATTAACCACAAAAAACATTAACAATGAAAAAGCATTTGATTTTTATGATCTTCGTGACCATGAACGTTTGGGCGCTGGCTCAAAATCCAAAATTAGCTGTAGTAAGTTTTGACGCCAATCAAAGTGAACTAAAGCCTGAAGAATTAACGGAGTTACTCCGTATTGAAATTAGTAAGCATGGTAAGTATGAACTTATAGACCGTTATGAAATTAAAGAGGCGCTTAGTAAAGCTAATATTGATCCTAGGACATGCCTTAGCAAATCCTGCCTAATGGAAGCTGGTAAAATTTTAAAAGTTGACTATCTGGTGGCAGCGAGTGTGGACAAACTTGGAGACGCACTTTTCATCCGGATTAGACTACTCAATCTTCAAAGTGCAACTGTTGACAAGGAAATTGTGAAGGAGTTTCTTTACATACCGCAGAAACTGAATACTATGATTAGTATTTGTGTAAACGAGATGAATGGTGTTGAGAATGACAAGGTTATAGTGAATAGTCTTTCTAATAAGGAGAGCTACGAAAGTGCCATTAATAATCCTTATTATCAGAGGCTGAATTTATCAGGACCAAGAATGGGATACACTTTTTTTACCGGACAAACCGCTTCTGTCCTTAGAGCGCCGCAAAGTCAGGGGGGATATGATGCGTTACCTGCATTCTTTCAAATGGGATATCAATTTGAAATTCAGTATTTGAGTGAAGGAAAGTGGCAGGCATTATTTGAGTTTATCCCATTGATTTCCGGAATGGATCAAGGATTGTTTATACCAAGTGTTACCTTGCTAAATGGAATAAGAAGCAATAAAAACGGATTGGAATTTGCAATAGGTCCATCATTTAATGTAGTGAAAAAATCTGATAAATATTTCTTCGATGGTCAATGGCACAGACCAACAGATAGGCCCAATACAGAAAATAACCCATTAGAGAAAAAGCTCGATAGTAGAGGTTCATATAACTTTGCCAGCTATGTTGTGATTGCAGCAGGTTATTCTTTTCGATCCGGTAAGCTGAATATTCCAGTAAATGCTTTTTTTGTACCATCTAAAGATGATATGCGGTTCGGAATTTCTTTTGGTTTTAATATCCGGAATAAATAATTGTCCTTCTAGCTTGAAAAAAATTGAATTAAACTAATACTGCTTACTCATTTACTTTAGGATATCGGCGCAGGCCGATATCCTTTTTTATTTTACGCCTTGAATAATGGTATGTCCAAAGGCGCATTTCAAGCAATTCTTAGGTTCACAATAGGCTTTTTTTAATTGTATCATTCCCTGCGAATGGAATGCGTGACTAGCTTTAATACCATACTTATTCCATCCTATTGTAATGTTGTTTTTTTCAGGATACATATTTTCTAATATTGTGATCAGTTTTTCCTTGGAATTGTAGGGGCGGTAATATTCAATGAATAATATATATAAAGGGATAAAGGCATTGATCATTAAATGTTGGGATAGATCTGATGAAATATAATTTTTGCTTTCAGAATTTTGCAGAAGTTTGTCAAATTCCGGATTTAAACTGAATAATGAATTTTTGGGGTTATTTTCCTCCAGCTTTTCCATAAGTTCTGTAAACAATGAATTTCCAAGACCTCGAATACTGATTAATTGAATTATTCTATGTTGCGGAAAACTTTTAGGTCTCATTCTACTCCACTTCCATTCTAATTTTTGCATAGGGGTTAAATTGTATTTTATGCGTAAAAATTGATAAAGTGACTCTAATGTAGAGTGATAATCTGGCAAATAATGTTCGCTGAGAAGCCCTGATTGTCCAAGAAATAATGCCAGCATATAATCTGGCCTATGGCTGTTTTTTCTAATTAACGAAAGTGGAACAGATTCGGCTAGCCGTTGGAAAGCATGACCATTTACAGTTCCTCCCATATATTTTGAAAGTAAAATGTAAAAACATGTTTCCCAGTCTTGATTTAAATGATGCAGTAATTTTGAAGTTTCTTGAGCTTTAAAAATCAGTCTTTCCATTCCAAGACGATCGAGCCAGGACTGCTGCAATACTGTTGGAATTGATACCAGGAAATCCTGACATGGTGTCCACTTTAGAATACTGGAATTCAATTTTTTGTAGTTGTTGAAATATATTTTTGGAATTCTACTTTTAAGTTCAAGGCATGGTAATGTTCTATTGTTTAAAATTATATGGATATCCATGTCGTACACAACATGTAGTATTATATTTTTATAGGCGGGATCTTCTGAATGTTTATGTTTGTACCAATCAGAACTTTTAACATGTATTTCAATGTGACCTGTCCATATGATTTCCTGCATTTTTATTTTGGCGTGTAGAAAATCCGGACCAGCATTTTTATTATACATGCCAAAATCGATAATCTCGATTTTTATTTCTTCAGTAGTTGTAAGGTTGGCAAAATTAAATAGCCTCGTTCTCCAGATATACTGGAGAAAGTCTTCGTTCATTTTCATAGGAGTAGTAGTTTCCTATAAAGATACTATTTTTTCTCTAAAATTTTGAAGGTGTAATTGAATGGATTTTTTTCATCTTTTTCATGTTTTTCTTCCGTGATAAGTTTCCATTCCGTGGCAATAATCTTTGGAAAATAAACATCACCTTCTGCTTCAAGATCTACTTCTGTTAAATATAGTCTGTCCCAAAGCGTAATGGTCTGTTCATAGATCTGGCCTCCTCCAATGATGAATACTTCATCCTCACCCCCATGGTGAGCCATTTGTAATGCTTCCTGGATACTACGTGCTATGAGACAGTTAGAGGAAATGAAATACATATCCCTGGTAACAATTATATTGGTTCGCTTGGGAAGTGGTTTGCCTATAGAAACATAACAATTTCTACCCATTATGACGTGGTGGCCCAAGGTTTTCTTTTTAAAATACTGAAGGTCTGCGGGTAAATACCAAGGAATCTCATTATCCTTCCCAATTACTCCATTTCGATCAGTAGCCACTATGCAAGAAATTATCATGAACTTCTATTTTTAGGTAAATGTAGTACAAAAATGGTGAAAAATAACTGATTTAAAAGCGTCTTGGAAATTGTGAAATTATTTTTTTAAAATTAATATTTATTCTTATCAAAAATATAGTTTAGGGCAATCTAAATATATTATTTTTGACATAAAATTTTGATTTCATGTATACACAAGCAGAGGAAAATTATTTAAAGGCCATTTTCAAGATTGCTGAAAAAGAGAAAAAATCTGTTAGCACGAATGCTGTTGCAGGTTTTATGAAAACTTCTGCAGCGTCAGCAACAGATATGCTGCAAAGACTTTCGGAAAAGAAAATGGTTAATTATGAAAAGTATAAAGGTGTTTTCCTGACTCCATTGGGAAATCGAATTGCTATCCAGCTTGTCAGAAAACACCGCCTATGGGAATTTTTTTTAGCAGAGAAATTAAAGTTTGCTTGGCATCAGGTTCACGATTTGGCTGAAATGCTTGAGCATGTAGATTCAGAAGAGCTTATCAACAGATTGGACGAATTCTTACAGTACCCTAAATTTGATCCTCATGGTGACCCTATACCTAATGCAGATGGTAAGTTTACACTTCGCTCACAATGGAGTGTGGCAGAACTTCCAACCGGCTCTGCAGGAATATTGATTGGAGTAAGGGAACATGATACTGATTTTTTAGAATATCTTAATGATTTAAAAATAAGACTTGGAACACAAATTAAAGTTGTTCAAAAAGTCAGTTATGATCAGTCATGTAGAATACTTACGGATGGAAGATTTGATCACTTGATTTCAAGGCAAGTAGCTGCTAATCTTCTAGTTAAAAAATTATAAAATCCAAATGATACCAAATGGATAAACGCCGTAGATCATTTTACTTAACTGCGTTATTGGCAATTGCGATCCAATGTAGTTATGGAAATGACAAAATACCTCTCAAAATTATTGCCAGTAATTCCATTATAAGAGATATGGTCCAGCAAATTAGTGGTGATTTGGCTATTGTACATACTATTGTTCCAGTGGGTAGTGATCCGCACTCCTATGATCCTAAAGCGGGGGATATTCAACTTTTAAAGCAGGCAGATATTATTTTCATGAATGGTCTTCATCTGGAATCATGGCTGACCAGAATGATTAAAAATAGTCAAACCTTAGCGCCAACCGTTATCGTTAGCAAAGGTATAATACCATTACAGGATGATAATAATCGTCAGATGATAGATCCGCATGCCTGGATGGATGTAAAAAATGCTCAAATTTACATTAAAAACATTCTGGAATCGCTGGTTAAAGTTTTACCAAGACACAAGCACCTCCTCCATAAAAGATATGAGCATTATAACAGCTCTCTAGAGGATCTTGACCTCTTTGTTAGAGGCCTCATTAAGCAAATTCCTGAAAAAAACAGATTTTTGGTAACTTCGCATGATGCGTTCCGCTATTTTGGATTATCTTACCATATAGAGGTGGTACCACTTATGGGAACCTCTACGGAGGCAGAGCCGCGAACTTCGGATTTTATCAGATTATCGCAGTTTATAAAACAATTTAAGGTCCCAACCATATTTATTGAAAGTACTATTAATCCAGTTATACTCCAACAACTGGCCAAAGATCTGGGAATTAAAGTTGGCGGAAGTCTGTACTCCGATTCTTTAGGACCTCTTGGTTCAGAAGCAGAAACCTATATAAAAATGATGCGTTATAATGTAACCGTGGTATATACTGGTTTATCCTCTTCTACCAATATAAACAAACAAAAGTTTCCATTTACTTTATCGATATACCAACAATATGGTGCCTTGGTTTTATTGTTATTATTACTATCACTCATTTTTATTAATATATTAAATAAAAAAAATGCCTGAGTCTATAATTACTATTAAAGGTTTGAGTGTACGCTATGAACGTAGAACTGTCCTAAGTAACGTATATCTGGAAATTGAAAGAGGGTGTAACTATGCAATAATTGGACCTAATGGAGCGGGCAAATCGACTTTTTTTAAAGCAATACTTGGACTTTCTGAAAACATAGAGGGTAGGGTAGAGGTATTTGGTGGACCGATATCAAAAACCAGGCTAAAAACAGCTTATTTACCTCAAAAAGATTTTTTTGAGCTTGATTTTCCTGCAACAGTTTATGACATTGTGCTTATGGGAAGATATCCGCATAAAACATTATTTGAACGAATCGATCAAACTGACCGCAAAAAGGTGAAAGCGGCTTTACAGGATATGGAGATAGAACATCTTGCAGACAGACAAATCGGTCAACTTTCTGGGGGACAGCAACAAAGGGTTTTTATTGCAAGAGCCTTGGCCCAGGAAGCAGAAGTTTTTTTTATGGACGAGCCTTTTGCAGGTGTAGATATAACCACGGAGGAAAAGATCGTATCTATTATGCATAAGTTGAGTAAGCAAGGCAAAACATTTTTACTCGTTCATCATGATTTATCCACAATTGAAAAATATTTTGACAAAGTAATTATGATTAACCAAAGGTTAATAGCTTTTGGAGATGTTAAAAGTGTATTTAATCAAAAAAATTTAGCCGAATGCTATGGGGCTCAATTATCCGTATTACATAAATTAAATTACTTTGGATAAATACGGCATAAAAACCCATTTAGACAAATCTTAAAGGTTGATATTTTATCTGATAGATTTTATCATATACTTAACATCTTTTTCAGAGAATTGGCCAGTTATACCAGATTGGAAAGTATATGTTTTACTTCCTTGTAATTTAAATATTCGGAAATCATAAGCAAGACCATTTGGTGTTTCATATTCATATAAAAAGCCATCATCGTAGTCCTCAAGAATTTTCTGGAAAAACGGGTTTGTTTTTATATTTTCTCTTTCCCGGGTCTTTACCTCAGTTAACGAATAACTTACAGCGTCAGCCATATTAATTTGTAAATTAAAATCCTTATTGTTTGTAATGATCAGATGATCTGTCGCTCCGCTCTTATTTTTAATAAATGAAGCATTCTCTGGAGTGTTGATTTCTAGTGGAAAACCATATTTCATAAGGCTTGTTTTTTGATTTTCAGATGTCATGTTTTCTTGCTTGCAGGCATATAGGCTTAAGCCAATTAAGGTAACAAGTACTAAAAATTTAATTTTATACATCATACTTATTTTTTGATCTTTATTGAGCAACCAATGGCTTTCGTCACTTCTGGATTTGGTTTTATGCCTCTCTTTAAGGAAATAATCGCATTTTCAAGAAATTTTTCCTGAACTGCAGTTTCATCTTGCGGATTGTCATCTATCGCGCCTATATATCTCACGATCAAATCTTTATCCAGTAGAAAAACATGAGGTGTTTTTGTAGCCCCATATATCGAAAATATTTTTTGTTCGTTGTCAAAAATATATGGAAAATCAAAATGTTTTTCCTTTGCACGCTTTTTCATGTTTTCGAAACTATCTTCTGGTTTGATTTGAGGATCGTTTGGATTAATGGCTAACAAAAAATAGCCTTCTTTTTTATATTTTTTTGCTATTTCATTTATTCTGTTTTCATACATTACAGCAAAAGGGCAACTATTGCAAGTAAAAATTACAATAAATCCATTAGCGTCTTTGTAATTTTCTAACGAATAAGTTTTATCGTCTGTACCAGGCAAAATAAAATCTGTTGCTTTATCCCCAATCTTATAACCGGCATTTTGAGCTAGCGATGTGTGGATTGAAATGAAACCTACAAATATAATTTGTAATATCCTTTGCATAATTTTAAATTTTTATGGATGATAACCAAATTCGGATATCGGTACTAATTTCCGAAATATCATGGAATTTCTTTTCAATAAACAATTTTTGATCCTTATATAGGATTAATGATGCAGGAATACTCCCACTCCATTCATGATTAATCCTTCCCAGCCAATTGTTATATTTATTATCTGTCAATGAAATTACGTTATATCCTTTTAAATTTTTTAGTATAAATTTTCTTAAACGCATTTTATCCTTTTGGTTGTCAAGACTTACAAATATAAGTTTATATGGGCTAAGAGGAGGACTTTGAATAGTTTGTTTAAGTAAAGGGAGCTCTTCAACACAAGGAGTACACCAAGTAGCCCAAAAATTAAATAAAACTAATGTATCTCCATAATCTACATTCAATACTTCTTTTTCAAATTCATTAAAACTGGAATATACTTTCTGTTGTCCAACTGCAATAGTTGATGTTATTATTTTTAAGGATATTAGGAATAATAATTGTCTCATTTTAAAAGTTGTTTTTATACTTTCATGAAGTCCGTAATATTTTTAAGCTTTCAATATGTTTTGAGGCATTTCATAAATATTTAATACACATAAATAAGTATCTTTCAACAAAGATTCTTTTTGTTCTTGTGATCTTATTTTCTTTACATTTTAAGCAAATAAAAGATAAATATTTGAATTATAGCGGACACCAAAAAATGTCCTGCAAACGTATTATTTTTAACGCATTGAATACTTAAATGTTTTATCATTATTAAAGCATAGATTATTTGATATCTTTGTTTAGCAACATTTTTAAGTATGACGCATCAGACTAAAATTCATAAGATTGAAATTATCCCTGTTGAAATACCTTTAAAAGAGCCATTTGTCATATCGAAAGGCGCTTTGACACATGCTAGGAATACTATCATTAAAATTTATAATTCAGATGGGACATATGGTACAGGAGAATGTTGTCCTTATCGTTCAATACATGGTGAGACACAGAAAGGAACTATAGCCTTTGCGGAAGATTTGGCAAAAGTGCTAATAGGCATGAATCCACGGGAGATATCAGAAATAGTTGCTTTAATGGACAAAATGATTGTTGGAAATGCTTCTGTAAAATGTGCATTTGATATGGCATTATTTGATTTAGTCTCGAAAATGGATCATTTGCCCCTATATGCTTTTTTACAAGGAAGTCGTAACAAAGATATATTTACTGATAATACGGTTAGTTTGCTAGACCCATGGAAAATGGCTGAAAAGGCAGGTATTTATAAGGAAATGGGATTTCCTGTGTTAAAAGTAAAGTTGGGTGGGCATCCTGCCGATTTAGATATTGATAGGATTAGCGCCATTAGAAAAAATGTTGGGGATGATTTACCATTGCGAATAGATGCAAATCAGGGCTGGAATTATTTCGAAGCTAAGAAAGTACTAGATGCATTAGAAGATTTAGGTATCGAACATTGTGAAGAACCAATCAGAGCAGGAAACCTTGCTGACCAACGAAGATTGGTTGATATATGTAATATACCTATCATGGCTGATGAAACCGTTTTTAGTCATCGGGATGCCATCCAGGTAATCAGGGCAGGAGCTGCAGATCTGTTTAATATTAAGCTAGGCAAATCAGGAGGTCTATATAATGCTATGAAGATAGCTGCAATTGCTGAGGCTGCAGATATGTATTGTCAGGTAGGCTCATTTTCTGAGTCAAGACTTGGTATTTCTGCATTGGTTCATTTTGATTATGCTTGGGGAAACATAAAGTTCCATGATTTAGACTCTCCTCTAATGCTTGCTTACGATCCCGTGCTAGGTGGTATGACGTACAGCCCATCCTGGAAAGTCGATATAACTGATGATCCTGGACATGGTGCAGACTTTGATCCTTTATTTTTAAAGCAATTTGAAGTTCTTTCTATTAAATAGAATTTTAGCCAACCATATTGCTGTAGGAATTTGCATCCATTAGATCAGTTAGTTGAGATGGATCTGTGATTCTGATTTTGACAATCCAGCCTTTTCCATAAGGATCCGAATTAATTAATCCTGGATTATCACCACCTGACTCTGATATAGCTTCATTAAACTCAAGAATTTCACCTGAAACTGGCATAAACAAATCCGAGGTCGTTTTGACAGCTTCAACTGTACCAAATACCTCATTTTGTGCTACAATTTAGACGATGGTGTCTACTTCAACGTAAACGAGTTCACCTAATTCACCTTGGGCAAAATCCGTGATGCCCACCCATGCAACATCGCCTTCGACTTTTATCCATTCGTGTTCTTTTGTATATTTCAATGATT
>JAUMBJ010000158.1:0-7895 GCA_032115755.1 Saprospiraceae bacterium | reverse complement strand
AGCGTCTGCCAGCGTATCAATACTTCTGGCAACTAGTGTTATATCCGCGCCTAACAAGGCCAATTCCACAGCAGAGGCAAACCCTATTCCTTTTGAGCCACCGTTAACAAGGGCATGCTTATTCCCAAGATTTAAATTCATTTTTATATTTTTAAGACTATATGAAAGCGAAAAATAATTTCCCGAAGGATAAACTATGTTTTGAAATAATTTCCGAAATCTTGAACTGCTTTATTAATCAATCTATTACCTTTATTTAAATGATTCAAGACATCAAATTGTTTATATGTGTTGATTTTAAGGACTTTTTTTTAGATATTATGCTTATATCATTAGAATTTTGATTTTAATCAATTATTGAAAAACATAAAATTTAATTTTATTTCATATACTACAGCTGGAGCAGTACTTGTTATTATCAATCACCATACACTTTATAAATCTTACTGAATTCTCGGTTTTTTTTGAGTATTTTTGAGCATAAATTATACAAAATGGATAGTAAACTTATTGATTCAATGGCTACTCCGAGAGGTAAGTACCCCCATGTCAAGAGGGCCGGAAATTTCATTTTTGTCTCAGGAACAAGTTCGAGAAGGCCAGATAATAGCATCGCCGGGGCTTCTTCAGATCATCTTGGTACTATGAATCTTGATATACGGGTTCAGACAAGAGCAGTAATTGATAATATAAGATCAATCCTTCAGAATGTAGGGTGTGATTTAGATAATGTCGTAGAGCTTACAACTTTTTTAGTAAATATGAATGATTTTGGAGGTTATAATGAGGTATATGGGGAATACTTTGATTACAATGGGCCTGCCAGAACTACTGTAGCTGTGCATCAGTTGCCTCATCCACATCTTTTAATTGAAATAAAAGTGATAGCTTTCATTGAAGATTAATTATTATTTATTATATGGAAGAGAAAAAATCAAAGTATTCATCAATACATTATAATTCTTATTTACAGCTGGATAAAATTCTTAATGCTCAGGACCTTAGGAGCACAGAAGTTGGAGCGCCACCTGCACATGATGAGATGCTTTTTATTATTGTACACCAGGTGTATGAATTATGGTTTAAGCAAATAAATTATGAGCTGCGAGCAATAATTAAAAAATTTCATAAAAAGGAGATCGAGGAGAAAGATATTGCAGAATCGACGGCAAAACTGGACAGAGTTATAGAGATTATGAAATTGCTCGTACAACAAATAGGAATTTTGGAAACTATGACACCACTTGATTTTCTTGAATTTAGAAATTATCTCTTTCCGGCATCAGGTTTTCAGAGTTTTCAGTTCAGAGAACTTGAGGTGATGTTGGGTTTGAAGGAGGAGTCGAGGCATACTTATCAAGGTAGATCATATACTTGCGTTTTTGATGATACTAAGCGGGGCAAACTAGATGATCTTGAGCACGGTGCATCTTTATTTCAATTGATAGAGAGATGGTTGGAAAGAACTCCATTTTTACAATGGGGCACCTTCAACTTTCTTGAAAGTTATCAGGAGGCAGTAGCTAAAATGTTGAAATCTGAAAGCGAATTGATTAAGGAAACTGATATTTTGTCTGAAGAATTTAAGGAAATGCGCTTGAAAATGCTTGGAGACACCCATACATATTTTGCAGGAATTTTTAATGAAGATAGACACAACGAACTTGTAAAGGATGGTAATTTAAAACTTAGCTATAAAGCAACAATAGCTGCATTATTTATACATTTATATAGGGATGAACCAATATTGAGAATGCCCTATCTTTTACTGTCCAAGCTTGTTGAAATGGATGATCATTTGACAACATGGCGGTACCGACATGCGCAAATGGTGATGAAGATGCTAGGCAAAAAAGTTGGTACTGGAGGATCTTCTGGGCACGAATACCTTTCTACGACTGCGGCAAAACATCATATATTTTCAGATTTGCATAATGTTAGTACACTATTAATTCCCCGTTCTGATTTACCAGAATTACCTGCTGATGTTGTTCGAGAGATGGGGTTCTTCTTCAGTTCAAAAGTTTAACTTATGGAATTTATTAGTAATTATATTGATGGTGTTTTATCTGAACCTGTAAGTGCCAAATATATTGAGAACATTGAACCAGCGACAGGCTTGGTGTACAGTATGATCCCTGATTCAGGATTTGATGATGTTGAATTAGCCGTAGGGGCAGCTAATAGAGCTTTCAAGGTTTGGAGTCACACAACTGTTGAGGAAAGGTCTTTATGGCTTCAAAAAATGGCTGATGGTATCAAGAATAAATTTGAGGAATTTGTCCTTGCTGAATCTGTAGATAATGGCAAACCTGTTTTTTTATCCCGAAAAGTGGATATACCCAGGGCTATTTCAAATCTTGAATTTTATGCCAAGGCGATTACACAATACCACTCAGAGGCCCATATAAATACCGGGCGCAATATAAATTATACTATACGTCATCCACTTGGTCCTGTTGCTTGTATTTCACCCTGGAATTTGCCACTGTATTTATTTACATGGAAAATAGCTCCGGCACTCGCAGCGGGAAATACTGTCGTTGCCAAGCCTTCGGAAATTACGCCATACACGGCTTATCTATTGTCGAAAGTTTGTAAAGAAATTGGATTACCAAAAGGCGTCCTGAACATCTTGCATGGATATGGATCTTCTGTCGGAGATGCCATTGTTCGGCACAAAAAAATTAAAGCTGTTTCTTTCACTGGGGGCACTAAAACCGGTGCACATATAGCATCTGTGGCAGCGCCAGAGTTTAAGAAAATGTCTCTCGAATTAGGAGGAAAAAACCCAAATATTATTTTTTCAGATTGTAATTATGAACAAATGTTGAAAACGACAGTGCAAAGTTCATTCGCCAATCAGGGACAAATCTGCCTTTGTGGCAGCAGAATATTTGTTGAAGATGTAATATATGATCGTTTTAAAAATGATTTCATTCAGATGGTTAACCAGATAAAAAAAGGTGATCCGCTTGATGAAGATACCAGATTCGGTGCTTTGGTCTCCAAAGAACATTTAGAAAAAGTTAAGTCTTATATTGAATTAGCAAAAGAAGAAGGAGGAACTGTTCTTACTGGTGGAAAGCTCTATGCTCTTCCGGGAAGGTGTGCCGGAGGGTATTATCTTGAACCAACCGTCATTGAGGGGTTGTCTCCATACTGTCGTACTAATCAGGAGGAAATATTTGGCCCGGTGGTGACTTTAACGCCTTTTCGTTCCGAAGATGAAGTTCTGGAATTTGCTAATAGCACATCCTATGGACTTGCAGCTACACTATGGACACAGAATTATGATAAAGCATTAAGCGTTTCAGAACAAATTGAGGCGGGTATTGTCTGGGTCAATTGCTGGTTGGAGCGTGATCTTCGAACGCCTTTTGGTGGTATGAAGAGCAGTGGAGTAGGTAGAGAAGGAGGTTTTCAAGCGCTTGATTTTTTTACAGAGCCAAAAAATATTTGTCTTGCCTACAATTCATCCTTCCATTGAAGGATAGAATTTTTTAGGTGTTTTAGACGTTGTAGTATTTCATTCTCTGTATCTTTATTTTCTGAGGTTTTGGATGATTTAAAATGCTTTCTTGCCCCATCCAATGTAAATCCTTCCTCTTTGACAAGTTTGTAAATCTGTGCAATAATAGAGAGGTCTTTTCGCGTGAATTTGCGTTCTCCTCGGATATTTTTATGAGGTTTAAGCATTGGAAACTCAGATTCCCAGAATCTAATTAAGGAGGTGTTAACATTAA
Organism: Saprospiraceae bacterium; assembly: GCA_032115755.1. Classification (GTDB taxonomy): domain Bacteria; phylum Bacteroidota; class Bacteroidia; order Chitinophagales; family Saprospiraceae; genus OLB9. The sequence continues at coordinate 4,149 of JAUMBJ010000158.1, read as the reverse complement.
ATATAGAGGCAACATCTCCAATGGTAAAGTATAATTTTTCTGCAGGAATATTTTTAAGAAAGTCTTTCGCCATTGTTATTTGAAGTGATTTGTCTAAGATACAAAAAAGTTGTTTGATAAACAATTGTTATTGCAAGGTGTTATTTAAAGATAAAATTATTACATATGTTGCGCAGAGTTTATATTATTTTATTGTTATCTGGTTTTTATTTTGGCGTCCATGCACAAACAGTAAGTAAAAAACAATGGACCATGATTTCAAAAACATCAGCAGATTGGTGTTCTAATTGTGGTTCTTGGGGATGGAACATGCATAAGCAACTATTGGATAAATTAGAAAATAAACAAACAATTTTATGGGCTTTGCATACGAGTGGAAATTTAGCGAATAATACCTCCTCTGCATTAGCCTCCAACCTTGGAGCTGTCGGTCATCCCAGGTTTTTTGAAAGTCTGGAAGATATGAATGTTAATTCTTCAAATATAGCAACAAAGTTACTCGAAGCTGAGGCTATAGTAGAATTAAATCAGTTGATCGATCCATTTGCAGGAATCGGCATAGAGGCTACAATAAAGCAGAATGGAACCAGTCGCGAATTACAGGTAAAAGCCAAAACAGAATTTTTCCTGCCTGTGAACCAGGGAGATTATTATTTGGGATTATATTTAGTTCATGATCAGCTAATTGCACCGCAGACAGGCCAGGGCAATAATGCTGTTCACCGATATGTGCTTAGGAAGAGTCTTTTTGCAAATCACTTTGGTGAACCCTTAGCAAAAGGACCTATTGCATTAGGTAAAACTTTCGAAACGCAAGCTACAATGATTGATGTTCCTGAAGGAAATCTAAAGGTTGTTGGTGTTATTTGGAACAGAAGGAGCGACGGTAAATACTTGTTTTTTAATGCCAATTTAATAACTCCTGAGTTGTCTTCGTCAACAGCCCAAGAAACTGCCAAAATGGATTTCTCATTCATGTCTAAAGATCAGATTATATTTATAAATGGGGTTCAGGATAATCATTCAGATTGCCAGTTTGTATTGTTTGATATGACTGGTGCTATGTTGGATAATAAATCTTTCGATAAAGCTAATGAATCAGGCTTGGGAAAGGATCTAAAAGCCGGAGTTTATATGGTTCAGGTACTAAGACAGAACAATATCCTATCTTCACATAAAGTACTAGTGGCCCATTGATTTTGAGGCTCATATAAGTTGATAATCTTGCAGAGCTTCTTCAAAAGATAAATTTTTGGCTGTTTCTAAAAAAACGCTTGAAGGAGGTGCTTTTATTAATAGCTTTTGATCTGAAATACAAGGATGCTGCAATTCGATTGAATAAGCATGGAGCATGAGGTCTTCCATGCTGTAAGCTTCTTTAAAAAACTTATTTTGTTTATTGCACCCATAAGGTCTATCCCCGATAATAGGATGTCTGACCTTGTCAAGATGCTTTCTTATTTGGTGCATTCTTCCAGAAATTGGTTCCGCTTCCACAAGGCTATATCTGCAACTAAGGCATCTGTCACCGTGTGAATTCAATAAAGATTGTGCAATTGTTGTGACATAAGTAGAAGCATCTTGTATTTTGCCCTTATCGTTTATCAATGGTATTTCTATAAGTTTTGAATCAGGAAAATGCCCTCTAACAATTGCCAGGTACTTTTTTGTAACCATGCGTTCACTAAAGAATCCATTGGTGACTATTTGGGTTTCCTTGTCCAGGGCAAATAGCAATACTCCCGAAGTTTTTCTGTCAAGCCGGTGCACAGGAAAAATCATTTGTCCAATCTGATCTCTTAAATGGCTTAGTATAATGTTGTTGCAGCTCCTGTCCAAATTAGTTTTGTGAACAAACCATCGCTCAGGTTTGTGAATAGCAATTAAAAATTCATCACGGTATAAAATATCAAACAATTCTTATTCGTTTAAAGGTTGAAGGATTAGCTCTTTTGAAGGCAATCCATAAAATGTATACTATAGATTGTATGTTTTAAATTTTTCATTAACATGTTCAGCGCTTGACCTTATTTAAATTTTTATATTGTTATATTGAGTATAGATATGTAAAAAAGCTATTTATAAAATAATATATGTGTAAATTATTCATTTATTGAGCATTATACTTGACAGATTATTTAAATTGTTTTATCTTGCATCAAATTATTAACCCATGATCATATTTTGCATTGCATTGATCGTATTGATCAGCTTTGGAGGATCCGTATTCAAAGAAGCTTAAAATGAAAAAGACCAGCCCCTACTGGTCTTTTTTTATTTTAGAACATTAATCAGCTGTTCTGCAAGTTCTTTCCCAATGTTATTTTGTGCTTCCAGTGTAGATGCCCCGGTATGCGGGGTGACTGAAATTTTGGGGTGATTTAATAAGCGCTCATCAGGCATTGGTTCACCTGCAAATACGTCTAGACCAGCACCTCTTATTAATTGATTATCAAGTGCTTCTATTAAATCATGTTCATCAATCAATCCTCCTCTGCTGGCATTTATAATAATGGCATCATTTTTCATCATTTTAAATGCTGCCATGGTTATTAGGGGTTTGTCAAGGGAAGGTACATGAATAGAAATAAAATCTGAGTTTATTAGTAGATCTTGAAATGACGTAGAAGCAACATTTACTTTAGTGCTATATTTTTCTGGACCAAAAAAGATTTCTGTCTGATGTACCATTGGATCATAGGCCAAAATATTCATCCCCATTCCAAGTCCAATGGATGCGAGTTCTTTTCCAATTCTTCCAAGACCTATAATTCCAAGTGTTTTTCCGAAAAGCTCTGTTCCTGATGCATATTTCTTTTTTAGCGCTTCAAATCCCTTTTTACCTTCAGAGGGCATCTCTCTATTTGAAATGTTTAAAAATCGCGTCAATCCTAGCATATGGGCGAAGCACAATTCTGCTACTGACCTGGAAGATGCAGCAGGAGTGTTTATGACATGTATACCGCGAGCTTTTGCATAGTCCACATCAATATTGTCCATGCCCACTCCGCCTCGCGCAATTGCTTTTAGATTTGGACACGCATCAATAAGTTCTTTTCGCACTTTTGTGGCACTTCGAACACAAATGGCATCATATTCCCTAAGTCGTATCATTAACTCTTCTTGCGGGATTTTTTGGGTGTCAACAATGAAACCCGCGGCTTCAAGCATTTCTTTTCCAACCGGTTCAATTCCGTCATTTACTAGTATTTTTACCATTATAGTATCTGTTTAAAATGAAGTTTAAGAATCACAAAGGTACGTAAATTTATATAGTTAAAAGGGCAGCAGCAAACCATATGTATTGATGTAGATGACCCTAATTAGGCTAAAAAATATTACATAAAAAAAGGATAAACACCTACAGTTTTTCAAATCATCGCAATCTTATTTACCTTTGAAAATAAATTGAGTCCATTATTTTACCATTTAAGGTTTCTCCTAAAAAAACAAATCTATTGCCTGTAGTTTATTAAATGTAGATTATTAACAAATTGCTTAGGCAAATGATCATTTCCAGGTAATAAGTTATCACTTTTTGAAAATTACGCACTTTTAATATGATCTATTTTTTTTTGTTAATACATCCATTTCCAAGTTTTTCTTACAGAATATAATCCTAATATGTCTCGAATATTATTTGACTTATTTCTTCCAAGGGGTGGAAAATATGTACATCAGCCAACATTATGTTTTGGATGGAAAGAGATGATAACAAAAGATCGTAAATTATCTGTATTGTTTAAAGAAGCCTTAAAAACTTCTGGTAAAACAGTTGTTTTAGCGCATCCTTACGTCTGTACTGCAAAGTTATTTTTCCTTGAAAAAGGAATCGTTGATATTTATTTAAACGAAGGTATAAATGTGGTAATTTTTGATTTTAATGGCTTTGGGCAATCAGCTTTTAAGGATTTTAATTTTGATCATGATATAGATGAAATTTACAATGTTACAGAAACATTGTTTCCAAAATCAGAAGTCATTTTGCATGGTATTTCAATTGGAGCTGCACAATCGGATGTATTTATGTCTAAAGATAAAAGAAGACCTAAGTGTTTGGTATTGGAATCCTGTCCAGCCAACAGATTGGACTATTTCAGGAAGCGCAATAAATTATTATTTTATATTTTAAAGTTTTTTGGATTGGCT
>JAUMBJ010000157.1:17171-26517 GCA_032115755.1 Saprospiraceae bacterium | reverse complement strand
TTTTCTCCCAATAAAACAGGTCCTTATGAATTAGTCGATGAAATTCCGGGCAATCAGCAAAACTACTTCCATAAACCCGGTAAGGGTTTAGCTGGATGTTATCAGGTTACTTCTGTTGATTCATCAGGAAACGAAAGTGTAGCTACTGCCTTTTTGTGTATTGAAAATTGCCCGCTTTATGTGTTGCCGAACACTTTTACACCAAATGATGACGGCAGTAATGACTTTTTTGTACCAAGGGCCAATTTTTTTGTGAAAAAAATTGATTTTAAAGTATTCAACCAATGGGGAAATAAAGTGTTTGAAACCGAGGATCCCCAGATTAATTGGGATGGTTTAAACTTTCAAAAAGAACCTCTTGCTGATGGTGTGTATCACTATGTATGTAAATTGTTCGTTGAAAATATTGATAATGAGTTAGAGGAATACAAAGTTCTTTCAGGATTTATTCAAATTATTAGAAAATAAATGTTTACAGGAATTATAGAAAATATGTCAAGGGTTGTACGCATAGAACAACATGGTAGCGGGATTGATATTACACTTAATTGTACCATTACAAAAGAAATGTATATTGATCAAAGTATAGCTCATAATGGAATTTGCCTAACCATCACAGAAATAAACGAACCCAACTATAAAGTGACGGCCGTTAAAGAAACTATTGAAAAAACGAATATATCCAACTGGAAATCTGGTGATTATATAAATTTAGAGCGAGCCATGATCTCACAAGGTAGAGTTGATGGGCATCTTGTACAAGGCCATGTTGATAGCACCGCAATTTGTGATCAGATCATTGATGAAGATGGAAGCTGGTCATTCTGGTTTTCCATTGAGCCAAGATGGTTAAAATATCTGGTACCAAAAGGTTCAATTTGTATCAACGGAGTAAGTCTGACACTGGTAAATATTACGGAAAACCGTTTTAGTGTGGCAATTATTCCTTACACCTATGAACACACTAATTTTTCTACAATGGAGATAGGTGACAAAGTCAATATTGAAGTTGATATCATTGGTAAATATGTGGTCAACTATTTAGAAAGAACAGGATTAAGCCAATAAAAACTACTTATTTCAAATTATTTAAAGCTGTATTTTTTCTTATATAGTTGATCGCTTTGGAAACAAAGGCATCTTTATTATTTTTTTCCCTTAAAGTTGCTGATGCCCCCAGATTTATCGTAGCAATGGTGTTTTTTAATGAAGTTTCCATTTTTGGTCTATATGCTTTCCACACTTGCGGAGATATTTCAGATGCAAATTGATCAAGAAAAGCCTTTTCAATAGAACCGGTTAGTTTTAAAGAAAAGATATCGGAATATTTTTTTAGTGAGGAAAAACCAAATTTTCCTTCATTTCTCAGAACAAAAGGAAGAATATATGACTCTAATTCATGAAAAGAATCATCCAGCCAGATGGAGTCAGCAGGTACAAAAATATCAGGCGATATACCTCCGTTGCCGGTAACTTTACGTTTAAGTTTTTTGGTGTAATAAATATTTACATCTTTTTCTGGAGATGATGTTTTTCCTGAAAACAAATCACCAGATTCAAGTCGATCTTGAAAATCATTTTCATATAGTACTTTATCTTGATAATCTCGTTGCAGTGTTCTGCCCGTAGGTGTATAATATCTTGAAACCGTGAGCCTTACTGCTCCGCCGTTGCGAAGATCAAACTGTTCCTGCACTAAGCCTTTACCATAGGATCTTCTGCCTACAACAGCTCCTCTATCCCAGTCCTGCAATGCACCTGCAATGATTTCAGAAGCCGAAGCTGAATTTTCATCAATCAAAACAGCTACTTGATCTATATTGAAAAAGCGTTTTCCCGTTGTTTCATAAGTCGATTTTAATGCATTTTTACCTTCTGTAAATACCAAAAGATTTCCCTTCTCTTCAAATATCTGGGATAATATATTTGTTGCCTCAGGCAGAAATCCTCCTGGATTACCGCGAAGATCCAAAATAAGGTCCATTCGATTTTTCCCTTCAAACATTTTCTCCACCTGGTCCATAAACTCTTTATAAGTAGTGGAGGCAAATCGATCTATCTTGATAAACATGATGCTATCATCTAATATATACGCAGTATTTACTGTGTACACCGGCATATCCCCAACAATGGCGGTAATCAGTTTTTCTTTTCCTGATCTCCTAATTTTAATTTTTACTTCAGTTCCTGAATTTTTTCTCAATAAATTTCTGATCACAGAAAATTCAAGATTCTTTCCTGCGACAATCTGCCCATCTACTGCAATAATTTGATCAAAAGGCTGAAGTCCTGCTTTTTTTGCAGGACTTTTATCCAATACATTATAAACATATGCGGTATCATCAACCATTACAGATTCAATACCAATACCTCGAAAATTACTATTCATCTGATCATTGATATCTTCAAGTTCAGATGGAGGTATATAAGCCGAATGAGGATCAAGTTTTTCTAAAATGGAATATATTGCTGCTTCCAATATTGTATCTGTTGATATACTATCCACATATTTGCTTTCTATAAAACGGAGCAGCTCCTCTACCCTGCCGGTATATTTTTGCCCTGCAGTATATGGCACTGATTCGATAAGCGGCGGATGGGGTTTCTCTCCAGCTTTAAGGCCAATCATAATACCTATAGCTGTCATGGCTGCCAATAAAAACGGCTGCCAGATTTTATATTCGGTGTTTTCTGGAGACTTCAAATACTATAAATTTCTTATACTTCTTATTATCCAATTCCTTGCCAATTTGTTAAAAATTTTAACAACCTTTAAAATAATGTACAAGATTTTCTCAGAAAAGATTGCCACTGGCAGCATTTACCTGCGGCAATCTCAAAATATGTTAGAACTTAATCAGTTTGCCTACATAGTGAATACCTTCAATACGTGATTCAATAAAATATACCCCAGGTAGTAACTGAAAAATTTCTATGGCATTCTGACCCTGGTTTTCCAGCACCAAATTACCTGTAGTATCATAAATTTTTACAGACTCAATTTTCTTCTCCGAATTGATCGTAAATCTGTCATTCGCAGGATTAGGGCTTATGTTCAACTCAAAAATGGATGAGTGATTCTCATTTGTATTGGAACTAGATATAAAATCCATCATATATCTTGGCAAAAGCTGATAACCTCCTGAGTAAGGCGGAGTTTGTTGTGGCGCAAACTGTCCTAACAAACCCACGACCTGAAACGGACCATTGGCAGGGATAGGTTGAGCATATAAATCTACATCATTATCAATCCTAATGGTAAATTCAGAAGATCCATTTGTCATAGTGACGTTAAATCCCGAACCAGAACCTGTCCATTGCGAAGGATTGACAAATGACAAATTTCTTACCATCAATAGAGATGACTCGTCAACTTCTTCAAAAGTTGTCACTTGTTTTGGTGAAACCAAGGTATTATTTTCTGACACTTTCTTTACTTCAAACAGTTCGAGCTGCGTTAGTCCCCTAAATTGGGCAATCTTTCCCTTTACCTCTATCAAATCGCCTTCCTTGACAATATAGCCTAAATCTCCTGACCCATTGTAAATGGCGATTCCATTATTCTGTTCGTCAATTATGGTAAACTGAAGACCTGTAGGTCTTTGATTTATCCCGTACACTGTTCCTGAAAGTTTGCAATTTATACCAAGAGAATCAGGAACCCCTTCTTGATTGGTAGCAGTAACTGTTGGGATAGATCTAAGAGGATAAGGATCATTTACAGGTATTTCAAGAACTGTAACTGACCCCTTCATGTTCATGGTGGCATGCGGATCGCACTGATATTGATATATTCCGGGAGTGGTAAAAGTAAAATCAAAGCTCCATAGATCAGCCGAAGGCGAGCCGCTTGAAAAGCTAACCGGATTGGAAGGAAAAATATCTTTAGAGCCATTGACATTGTGTGTGCCACCAGTATTTGTCCATCTCACAGTCTCTCCCACATAAATAGTAACATCTTTGGGTGTAAATGAAAAATTGGACACCAAAACAACAGTATCAGGAGTTATGCCGCATGGAGGAATACTGTTGGGTAAACCAGGTGTACCAAATACCTCCTTATCATTAATAAACAACCCAAGCGAATTTGTAGAAACTTTCCAATTGTTTCCGTCGGCGGGATTGGCACTAAACTGACAGATTTCAATAGATCTACCATCTCCGTCTGTTCCATCCTGCACTGTTGGCCAGGGAGCTACATCCAAAAAGGTGAAATCAAAAACTGTTGCTCCCGCGGCATCAACCATAACTATCCTTTCACCACTATTATTTAACGCTCCTGCTGTCCATTGTAAAGATGTTTTACCAAAATTTCGCTGTATGGCAGCTGAATTTACTGAAAGAAGTAAATATTCCTGTGGATTAATGATCACTTCTGGAAGTGTAAAAGTGATTCCTTGCGTAAATCTGTAATCACGAAGATTCACGGCTTGATTTCCGGCATTAAATAATTCAAGGTATTCCAACGAATCAGTATTTGTCTCCGGCGGATTGTATGAGATTTCTGTAACTACAATCTGCGAAAAAGTAGACAAATGAATTGTAATGACAAAGAGAAAAGGTAAAATGTACTTCATATGACTAATATTATTTTTAACGTAACTTATTGAGATAAAATCAAGGAATTATCAAAACAAACAAATAATTTTTCTGGAGTATTTTGAGTGTTGAGCTGTCTATATTTTAAATTCATATTTTTAAAAATTAATTTATACGTAGAATGCGCTTATCACTTCAGTAATAATTTAAATTGCATAATAATTATTGTAATTAAGTATAAACAGATATACAAAATTACAATAATTCACTAATTCTTAAGGAAGAGATTACATATGTGTATAAAATGTATATAATTTTTAACATTATTTTAATATGAGGATATTAACTTTGTGACGAAATCCTTATTGGGTAACCAAAATAATTAATTTTTTTTCATCAACGCGGTATTTTCCGCAAAAACAAAACCATTTTATGAAGACTAAGTTTTTACACTTAATCCTGTTCATGATCATAGGTCTCTATGCCCACGCTCAGGTAACGACATCATCCATTAGCGGATTGATTACAGATTCTAAAGGAGAGCCGTTGATTGGTGCTACCATCAAAGCCGTCCATACCCCATCAGGAACCGTGTACGGGACAACCACCAGAGATGATGGCCGATATAACCTTCCTGGTCTAAGAGTTGGTGGACCTTACAGCATAACGGTCAGTTATGTTGGCTACAACGACGATATGAGAGACAATGTTTACTTGAACCTTGGTCAGAATTATACTGTAAGCAGTAAGCTTGCTGAAGAAGGTGTAAGTCTTGATGCGTTGGTTGTAACAGGAGCAAAAAATGCTATCTTAAATGACAAGAGAACTGGTGCCAGTACAAACGTAGGTTTACAGGCACTCAGCAGCCTTCCAACAATTAGCAGGTCTATTTCGGATTTTACCCGTGTCACTCCTCAAGCTAATGGAAGATCTATTTCTGGAGCTGATTCAAGATTCAACAACTTTACCATAGATGGTTCAATTTTTAATAACAGTTTCGGTTTGTCTGATCTCCCTGGAGGACAAACAAACTCAACGCCAATTTCACTTGATGCGATTGAACAGATCCAAATCAACGTTGCGCCTTATGATGTAAGGGAAAGCGGTTTTACAGGCGCCGGTATCAACGCGGTAACCAGATCAGGGACAAATGAAATATCAGGTTCTGCATTTTACAACCTGAGAAATCAGTCGTTTGTAGGTAAGAAAGCAAATGACGCAGATGTGGTTACATCAAACTTTGACGTTACACAGTATGGTTTCAGACTGGGAGGTCCAATCATTAAAGATAAATTATTCTTTTTTGTAAATGGTGAATCAGAGCGCAGAGAAGATCCTGCAAACTCAGGATTTTTAGCTCTAAGACCTGGCCAAAATGATACAGATCCAAATGTTACAAGAGTACTAGCTTCTGACCTTGATGCATTAAAGTCATTCCTTATTGAAAGATACAATTATGATCCGGGGGTATATGAAAATTATGCGCTTGCGACAAAGAGTGATAAACTTCTTGCCAGAGTGGATTATAACCTTAGCAACAAAAGTAAGTTAAGTTTAAGATACAACTATTTAAAGTCTTCCAGAGACGTTCCTGCGAGTAGTTCAGGTTCATTCAGCGGAAGAGCAGGTAATCCTTTTGCACTGAACTTTTCCAATAATAATTATGTCATCAATAATGACATAAACTCATTTATTGGTGAACACAACTATATTGGGTCTAACTGGTCTAATAAAATTATTGCCGGTTTTACTGCAAACAGAGATTATAGAAGTTCAGGTGGTGGCATTTTCCCATTGGTAGATATACTACAGGGAGGTAGAAACTATATTGCCTTCGGATATGAGCCATTTACACCAAACAACATTCTAGACACGGATACATGGCAAGCAAGAAATGACTTTACTTATTATGCTGGAAAGCATACTGTAACCGCAGGTATCAACTTTGAAGCTTTTGAATTCAGAAATACCTTTACCCCTACTTACTATGGACAATTTGTATACAACTCTTTGGCTGATTTCTATGCAGATACAGACAGTGACCCTGCAAATGACCCTACACTAAGAAGGTATCAAAAGACTTCTTCAAACCTAGAAGGTTCAGCGCTGCCAACTGCAACTACCAATGCTACACAGACTGGTATTTATCTTCAAGATGAAATACACGTAAGTGAAAACCTTAAAATCACTGCAGGGATCAGAGCTGACTTACCCATATTCAAAAACACTGCTTTAAACAACGCAGAAGTAGAAACATTCACATTTAAGGATGAATTAGGAGGAGACCTCAAAGTTAGCACCTCTGAATTGCCTAAATCCAGCTTCCTTATTTCCCCAAGAGTCGGATTTAACTTAGATGTATTTGGGGATAAGAAGACTCAATTGCGAGGAGGAACCGGTATATTCTCAGGAAGACCTGCATTTGTATGGATATCTAACCAGGTTGGTAACAACGGTATACTAACTGGTTCCGTATTTGAGGATAATACTAAAGGAAAATATCCATTCAGTCCGGATGTTGATAAATATAACTTGACACCAAACCCAGGTGCTCCAGCTCCATCTTACAATTTGGCTGTTACAGATCCAAACTTCAAATTTCCTCAGACTTGGAGATCCAATATTGCTATTGATCAGGAACTTCCTTTCGGCCTTATTGCAACTGCTGAATTTATTTACAATAAGGAAATCAATAACGTGGCTTATATCAACGCAAACTTGAAGCCTTCCGCTAAAAATCTTTCAGGTCCTGACACAAGACCTGTATATGGATACAACAACGCAGGTAACAGAGTGGTTTCAAAAGTAACTGACGTAACTTACCTTAAAAACACCAATGTAGGAAGTGGTCTTTCTGCTACGGTAAAAGTAGAAAAGCCTTACTCTAATGGATTAAATTATATGGTTGCCTACAACTATGGACAGACCAGAGACCTTATAAGTGCAGGTTCTATTGCCTTCTCTTCTTGGAGAGACAATTTTTCTGTAAGAGGAAATAATCTTCCTGATGTAGCTTTCTCCAACAACGATTTGAGACACCGTGTAATTGCTGCAGCAAGTTATAAAATTGAATACCTGGATGTAGCTTCCACGCAAATAGGATTTTTCTTCCAGATGCAAAACCAGGGAAGATTTTCCTACAGAGTTAATGGTGACTTAAACGGTGATCAGTTGGTTTCAAACGACTTGTTGTTTGTTCCAGCAAATGCCTCTGATCTTAAGTTCGAGCAGTATACTGTTAAAGTTAATGGCGTTGATCAAATTATTACTCCTGAAGCTCAAGCTGCTGCTTTTGATGCATTTATTGATCAAGATGATTACCTCAGTACAATAAGGGGTGGCTATGCAGAAAGAAACGGAGTACTAATGCCCATGTTAGCTACCATTGACCTTTCTATTGTTCAGGAGTTCTACGTTAAAGTTGGCGACAAGAAAAATTCTTTGCAGTTGAGAGCTGATATATTCAATTTCGGCAATCTTCTTAATAATGCGTGGGGAGTAAGTGACAGAATTGTCAATTCAAGCCCGCTTACATACAGAAGTATAAACACTGCTGGAGAACCAGTATATAGATTCCCAGTGGATACCAATGGAAACTTCCAGAAGGCAACCTATATTAAAAGTGCTAATTTAGGTGATGTTTGGCAAGCACAGCTTGGTTTGAGATATACCTTCAACTAAGAATCGGTTTAAATCCTAATCAATGTAGCCGGACCAACCCCAGGTCCGGCTTTTTTTATTTACTCTTTTAGATGATAAAAAGATATATCTGGCATAATCAGTTTGAATTCTTGCTCAAAGTTTGGAAAAAAAATCATTCACTCTTATATCGGTAAATATTTTCGGTGAGAAAATTCACTAAATTGTTGTCATACATTTCAGTTGTATTTTAACGAGCACCAAACATTACAAGAATAATATTGACTTATTTTGAGTCAGAAAATCATTGCTCTAAAGGATCTTATAAAAATCATTTTGTGTTACAATTAAATCGTTTAATTTTAATATTTTAGTAATCAAAATGTCTTTATGAAATTATTTCTTACTATAATCCTGCTGATTAATACAAGCTTCCTCTTTGGGCAAAATGAGATTCAAAAAGAGAAAATTGATAAATTAATCTCTTTGACAAATGACAAGGTTATTACTTGGCGCCGGCACCTTCATCAATTTCCTGAATTATCTAACAGGGAGTTTAATACAGCGGCATACGTCTCTTCCCATCTAAAATCATTGGGATTATCCGTTGACACACAGATTGCTTATACTGGTGTAGTGGCTGTGCTGGATAGTGGCAAACCAGGTCCAACCATAGGTTTACGTGCAGATATGGATGCCCTTCCTGTAAGGGAACGTGTTAATCTGCCATTTTCATCGAAAGTTGAATCTGAATATTTGGGTGAAAAGGTTGGGGTCATGCATGCCTGTGGTCATGATGCCCACGTAGCCATGCTCATGGGTGTAGCAACCATTTTAACAGAAATTAAGAAAGATCTGCGGGGCAAAGTAGTTTTTATATTTCAGCCTGCAGAGGAAGGGGCGCCTCCCGGAGAAGAAGGTGGAGCTGAATTGATGATCAAGGAAGGACTAATTGAAAAATATGGGATTGAAGTTGTGTTTGGATTACATGTTTCGAGTGTCGTTCCTGTGGGTAGGATCAATTATAGGCCACGCGGGATAATGGCAGCAAGTGATGCATTTACTATTCGTATTAAAGGCAAACAAACGCATGGTTCACGACCTTGGGATGGTGTGGACCCTATTACTGTATCTGCACAAATAATACTTGGTCTTCAGCAAATTGTAA
>JAUMBJ010000157.1:0-17161 GCA_032115755.1 Saprospiraceae bacterium | reverse complement strand
CAATCTGATCTTACGAAAGCGCCTGCCGTCATCACGATTGGAAAAATCCAAAGCGGAGTTCGAAACAATATTATACCTGAAGAAGCTACAATGATTGGAACGATAAGGACGCTCGACACTGACATGCAGGAAGATATTCATCAAAAAATGCAAAGAACGGTAACAAATATTGCCGAAAGTGCTGGTGCTACAGCTGAATTAATCATTGATAAAGGTTACCCAGTAACGTTCAATAATCCAGAGCTCACTGCACGGATGCTACCTTCGCTGGAAAAGTCAGCAGGTGAAAAAAATGTAGTTGTTATACCGCCTGTAACAGGTTCAGAAGACTTTTCATTTTATGCGCAGAAAGTTCCGGGTCTGTTTTTCTTCTTGGGAGCCATGCCTCCCGAAATTAGCTCCACAGAAGCTTCACTGCACCATACACCTGACTTTTATATTGACGAGAGATGTTTTCCGTTGGGTATTAAATCGCTGATTCAATTGACGATGGATTACAAAAACTAATATTTTTTCAATTGCCAATGAACAGAATATTTCTGGATTTTCAGGGAGAAGATAAGGGTCCTTTGATCATCATCATCGCAGCCATGCACGGTAATGAAGTTGCAGGAGTTCAAGCATTGGAAAAATTGAAGTTGTATTTTACAAAAACAAATAAATCAACACCTAAAATAAGCATTACCAAAGGGAGGATTGTAGGTATAATTGGGAATTTAAAGGCATTTATTAGACAAGTCAGGTATATTGATACGGACTTAAATAGAATATGGTATTCAGAAAGATTTGAAAATACTGAAAATAATAGTGCAGATACCGCTGAATATAAAGAAGCATTAGAAATACACCACCTCTTGAATAAAATTCAGCATGAAGCTCCCTACACTCAAAAATTTCTTTTGGATTTGCATACCACCTCTGCTGAAGGATTTTTTGCCATCTGCACTGAGTCAATGGAAAGTGAAGAAATGGCCATGCATCTACACGCCCCAGTAGTCAAGGGCCTACTTCGAGATGTAAAAGGGTCGTTACTTCAGTATTTTGATCAAAAAATCGGAGCTGATAGAATCATTTCGCTTGCTTTTGAAGCTGGCCAGCATCAAGACCCCAAAGCCGTAGATCGTATGATTGGAGTGATGCTACATCTTATGGAATATCTAAACATACTTGGAGATCCAATTTCCCCTTCAGATTATTATCAGTGGCTAGAAGGGGAATCAAACACATTTCCTAAAGAGGTTGAAGTCATCTATAGTTATAAAATAAAAGACGATGAAGTATGGGAGATGTTACCCGGATTTAAGAATTTTATGCCTGTAAAAAAAAATCAACCGTTGGCAGTAAATCAATATGGAAGCATAGTATCTCCTTTCGATGGATTAATACTAATGCCCAGATACCAACCGCTTGGAAAGGATGGCTTTTTTATAGTAAAAACCATAATAAATTAGAAAAATGCAGCTCATACCAGAATCAGTTATTCAAAACATTTTACAGGCATATGAGGATACAAATGTATTGTCCTCCGACTTCCAGTTATTAGCAGATGAGCAACCATTGATTTTGGGATTCGTCAGCAAAGAGCATACTGAACTTTTAACAGAATACGAAAGTGCTATTCTTGAGTTTTTATCTCTTGTTATCTATCAGTCAGTAAAAAAAGTGATTGACAAAATCCCTGATTTAAATCAGGAATCACTCGAAGAGCAAGACGAATTGTCCTGGACATTATGGAGCAGCCATATTTCTAAAAATATAAAAACAGCATTTGATCATTTATTTGAGATAACCCATCAAGAAGAACTCCTGGCACTTGTTGAAGATACGCTCCAACAAGATGATGACAATGATATTTCGTCTGTTGGTCGTGAAATTATTGCCGTTTCATGCTTTTCGCTTATTGAAACGCTGCACAAATGCAATTGAAAACAAAAATGTTGAGATGCTTGAACTCCTGAAATTTTACTTTGAATCCTCCACAAAATTCAATATTCAATCCCCTTTTCTTTATCAATTTATAAATAGTTGTATAGAAAATAGAGATCAGTATTATGCTTTTCAAAAAATCAAGCATTGGACTCACCTAAATCCAGCCTTAGAAACGCATGGCAGGATAATACACAAAATGGTAAATTTCTTAAAACCTGAAAGATCTGTCATTATAGGTAAAAACATTGAACTTTCCTGGTATGCAAAACTTGCGGACACTAGAAAGGATGTTGTATTTATAAACTCCCGGGAAAAAATTAAATCCCCAGAAACGAAATTACACAACTTCATTGATCGTCCTAAAATTGAATTACATCATATTAATGAATTAGCTTCTGTCATAGAAGGGGCAAAAAAAACAATACTGATAATTGAAGACCTGCATCCTCTAATTACACAAATGCTTGAAAAAAGTTTGTCCAAAGAACATCAAAAACTAGTGATTTATTGTATAAATAAACACAAGCATACAAGCACAAATGCATTCTGGAAAGAATTACAATCCTACCGAAGTAATGGGTTATTTGTCGATTTCTTCAAATACGGAATATTTTTTGGTCTCCCAGAATTAAGCAATGAAAAAATATCGTATGTCCCCTACCCCCTTAAGCCCTGGAATATTGGACTTTTTGGCAAATAAAAGTCATTTGTCTTAGGATTGTCATCTTTTTGTCGTTGGCAATTAAAATATCATATAACCTTTAATTTTGTGCTATTAAAATAAAAAAATCATGCAATTGAGATTATTTAGCTTTCTTTTATATCTGACGTTATTCATTGCATCCTGCAGCCCTGCTATAAAATTACCGGTTTCTGATTCGGTCCAAAATATGGCTGTAGACATGCTTACGCTTTCTTCGGACGAAATGGAAGGAAGAGAAACGGGTACCGATGGTGAACGAAAAGCAGCCGAATATATTCAGGGAAGGTTTATGGAAATCGGCTTAAGTCCATTAGGAACTGACGGATATATCCAATCTTTCCATAAAAAAAGGAACCAAGACCCTCACCAAATCACAAGCCAAACAGCTGATTCTGTCATTTCTGGAAACAATATTATAGGATTCCTAAATAATGGCAGCAAAAATACCGTAGTTATTGGTGCACACTATGACCATCTGGGTTTTGGTTCTGAGGGGTCGCTTTACAAAGGGGAAAAACAAATTCATAATGGGGCAGACGATAATGCCAGTGGTGTTACAGGCCTTATTTTCCTTGCAGAAAATTTAAAAAAAACTAAAAAACTTGAAAACAACTATATATTTATTGCATTTTCAGGAGAAGAAAAAGGGCTTCTAGGTTCAAATTACTTTGTCAATAACCCAACTATAGGAACTCAGGAAATGAACTATATGATCAACATGGATATGATAGGAAGATTGAATCCTGAGCGAAATCTAGTCATTGGAGGTGTTGGCACATCACCACTTTTCGACCAAGCAATAAGTCAAATTAGAGAGCCTAAATTCCAGCTTAAAAAAGAACTAAGTGGATCAGGACCTTCTGACCATATGTCATTCTACTTAGCAGGAATTCCTGTATTGAGCTTTTTTACGGGACAACATGAAGACTACCACAAACCCTCTGATGATGCCCATTTAATTAACTATAGTGGCATGAAAGATGTTGCTAGTTTAATTTACCAAATCATCCTTTCACTTGACAAATCTAATAAATTACCCTTTACCAAAACACAAGATCCTACACCGCAAACCAGAACTTTTGCAGTCAGTCTCGGAATTATGCCTGATTATCTTTTTGATGGTAAAGGCGTCAAAGTAGATGGTTTAAGAGACGGAAAGCCCGGTCAAAAAGCCGGAATACTAAAAGGAGATGTTATCATTAAAATGGGAAGTATTGAAATTACAGATATGAAAGCTTACATGAATTCACTTGGAACTTTTAAGTCAGGTGACAAGATAGATGTGAAGGTTATCCGAAATCAACAAGAAATAGACCTCCCTGTCACACTTTAAATCTATGTACAGCTGCAAAATTTGTATCGTTTCATAAATATTAGAAATCAGATATCTACTTTTATAAAAAATTGAATTAGCTCGTCTCTGACTGGCATAAATTATCAAACAAACCATATGGATTCTGTAAATTATAAAGAAATTCAGAGAATTGACCCTATTTGGATTTTGGGAACTTTTGCCTTTATCAACATCCTCAATTATCTGACTTTCATATATCTTGAAGTCAGAAACAATGATATATTTTATCCTACTTATGCCATGTTTGTATTGTTGCTGGTTGCATTTTTATGGATAAGACTTGAAACTATCTATACAAAAGATGGACTGCAATATAGATTTTTTCCCTTCCACAGAAAATTCAGATTCCTTCAGTGGAAAGACTTGGATCAAGTTGAAATGGTTAAAATAAAACCTATAAGAGATTTTGGTGGCTGGGGGATCCGAAAACGAAATGGCAATATGGCATATATAGCTCAAGGAAACACTACTATTTCTGTAACTGAAATCAAATCAGGAATAAAAATTTTTGTAGGCGTCAAAAACAAAGAAAAATTGACGCAATTTCTAAGCCATCACCATATCTTATAAAAAAATTAAAGGCGATTTTTAATCATATTGTGCTGATTATAAATTTATTATACATTAAATATAATTATTTATTTTGCTGTATTTGAAAATCTAAAGCAACAGAATTAATACAATACCTTAATCCTGTAGGTGCAGGACCATCGGGAAACATATGCCCCAGGTGCCCGCCACACCTTCTACACATTACTTCTGTTCGAGCATATCCGATATCGTAATCAGTATCTTCCAAAATGGAATTTTTATCGAGGACATCATAAAAACTTGGCCATCCGCTGCCACTATCATATTTATGTTCACTTGAAAAAAGAGGATAACGACATGCCTTACATACATAAAGACCACGCTCTTTTATATCTAAAAGGCTTCCGGTAAATGCACGTTCAGTACCTTTTTTCCTTACCACGTCAAACTCTTGAGAAGACAGATGCTTGCGCCACTGTGCATCGGATTTAATAATCAAATAGACTGTATCGCCCATGCTATTAATAAAATATGATGCACCAGCTCTATCACCTTCCTTCTGATGTTCATGGGTTTGTTGGGCATTACAAGACATCATTCCGCCAAGAAATATTAAAGACCAAAATAAATGTGGAAGATAAACGAAATTAATAAGAGCCTTCATTTTGTTTTTTTATTTCATCACTCCGCTTTGAAAGGGCAACAAAAAAGCGAATTAAATTCACAATAGATAGTAATATCAAATATCCGAAAGTAAACACCAGAAATATCCATCTGAAAGAGCCTGCTTCATCCATGCCCACACCGCTGAACATGTAAGCCATACTACTTACGGTAATGAATAATAAAGCATAACTCATCATAGAATACATCCAGTATTTATTACCATCCTTTACAGCAAAAGCTAAAATACTATTGGCAAGTGCAAAAAACAACAGCATTGCAGCAGCAACAGTCCAGGGCATGCTGTTAGTTCTTTCCATACGTGGTGACTGAGGTAATATTTCTGTCAATATCATCAATATTATACCAATAGCTATTACAAACAATACCTGTTTAAAAGGCGATACCTCACCGGAAAAAATAGAATTATCTGATGATTTCTTCAATGATTTATACATTTGACACTCTATAATAAATGTTTTTCATAAATGTTCATTACCATCCCTAAATTCCGCAAGCACATCTTATATTCATTAAACTTTCTCCATGTTGCCACATAGGAAAAGCATTTCCACTACCTTCCAGTTCCCAAAAGAATTTTGTACGTGGCTTTATATTTGGATATATCTCCTGCATGGTATCTGTTGTATACAAACGCCCGTTTATCATTGTATGGGAAACGGACTCTGAATTCCTAATGTTTTCAAGAGGGTTTTTATCCAGGATAATTAAATCAGCCAACTTGCCGGCGGAAAGTGTTCCTAATTGGTGTGACATACCGAGCAATTCGGCACCGTTGACAGTTGCCGTTTTTAAAGCCTGATAATTAGACATTCCTCCCTGCTCCATCATCCAGAGTTCCCAGTGTACGCCTAAGCCCTGTATTTGTCCATGGGCACCCAGGTTTATCTTCACTCCTGAATCAGTAAGTTTTTTACAGGACTGAGCTGTCAGAATATGACCATTTTGATATTCCTCATCCGGAATCATGGTGCGATGCCGGGATCTGGAATCAATAACAGCACGTGGAGTAAACTGGAGCAGTTTTTCATTTTTCCATACGTCTGTATGTTGGTACCAGTAATATTCACCATTTACACCGCCATAATTAACAATTAATGTTGGGGTATTACTCGTTTTGGTATTTGACCAAAACTTGATAACATCGTCATATAAAGGGGCAACAGGTAAATTGTGCTCGACACTGGTATGACCATCAGCTACCATGGTAAGATTGTGAAAGAAGAAAGACCCCCCTTCCGGTACCACTCTAATTTTTAATTGACGTGCTGCCTCAATTATCATTTGTCTTTGTTCGCGACGGGGTTGATTGTAAGACTTTACAGAAAATGCACCAAAAGCGGCTGTCCTGCGCAAGGCTGATTTGGCATCATCAAGCGAATTTATTGGTGCTTTAAAGTCCCCATCAGCTCCATATAGTATCGTTCCAGTAGAAAAAATGCGGGGTCCAACCAGCGTCCCTGCCTTAACCATCTCTGATTGCGCAAACGTAATTTCAGAATTAGAAGAAGGGTCGTGTGTAGTTGTCACTCCAAAAGCCAGATTAGCATAATATTCCCAATGCTTTCTGGGGCTGATACCATCTCTGAAGGCACCCAAATGAGCATGCACATCAATTAATCCAGGCATGATGGTCTTTCCGGTAAAATCCATAATTACCGCACCTAAAGGTATTGGTGTGTTTCTTCCGTCTCCAACGTACTTTATCACATTATCCTCGACAATTATCAGTCCTTTTGAAATAATTTCTTCTGACTCCATAGTAATAATATCAGCATTTTTTAATGCTATAATTCCTTTGGGCTTATCAAAATTCACTTTCAAAAGAATTTGCTCTCCAGATGTATCAATTGGTGGAATGGAGTCAGCGGCGCCTTTAAGAAATAAAAATCTTCTATTCAGACTTTCAGTAAAAAATTCATTTCCAAGCGTCCAATGCAATTTTTGGCTGTCTCCGGACCAGTGAAGGTTGATGCCAGCATCTCTTGCTACCTGACTTACCGGAAAGGCCTTAGTTTTTGAAGACAATCCAATTGGTTGTCCAGTCTGTGGCATTGCTGCAATGTAAACTTTGTAAAGCTCCGTAAATGCTACCCATTTATTATCTGGAGAGGGGACAAAGTTGGTTGAATAATTGGTATTAAACACTACTGATTCCTTTTTGTCTTTTACATTAATTTTCTTAAAAGATTTACTAATCGTACCAAATAAAAATCCTCCAACTGTATAAAAAACATGTTTTCCATCAGCCGAATACATGGGTTTTTCTCCTTCAGCATTCAGAAATTCGGGCTTACCCCCATTAACATCCATATAAAACAGACCTGCTTCCTTTCCAAAAAGGAATCCCTGATGGTTATTGCCTGGTTCCTTCCGGTAAACTATGGTTTTACCATCCGGAGAAAATGATGGGGTACGATATATGCCCGGATCAGATAGTAGCATGCTTGACTTTCTGTTTTTTAAATCCAAAATTTTAATTGTTCCTAGTTTCTCATCGTCCCAAGTAACATAGGCCAATTGATTTCCGTCGGGTGAAAAGGCAGGTTCTGCTTCAAAGTGCGTGTCATTTGTCAATCGCTCAGGATCTTTCAACCCCTCTTTGATGTAAAGATGGCCAAGTGCGGAAAAAACTTTTCTTTTTCCATCAGGTGATGTTATAAAATTTCTAAGTACACGAACATTAAATGCTGGTTCATAGGCTTCATTTTTAAATTCGACGGTTTCCATGAGCTTATGTGTCGCCGTTAATTTAAAAGGAATCGCATTTGAGGCTCTCGTGTAGACGTTTATCTTTTGAAGTTTACCTTTGGCCCAGAGCACTATATTTTGACCATCAGGAGTCCAGTCAAACCCAGGATAAATTCCAAATATGGTCCACGCTTCTTGTTGATCCTTGCTCAATCCATCATATAAAGGCCATTCTTGTCCTGTTGCCAAATTTTGCACAAATAATACTGTTTTCTCTCGAATCCTGCGTACAAAGGCCATAAGTTTTCCATCAGGAGAAATTTCCGGTCTGCAAGCACCCCCTGGACCACCAGCTATTTTTTTAATTTCCCCGTTAGAAAAATCGTATCTAAAGATTGCAAATATTTCATTGTTGGGATCTTTATTATATTGAAAATACCCCCCTGGATACACATCTTCGCTGAAATATAAATATTTCCCGTCAGGTGATACTGATGGTTCATTGACATCCTGTTGATCATTTTTTCGTTTGGTAATCTGCACCCCGTCTCCTCCGCTAATATGGTACATCCACATTTCTCCTGCTCCCAGTGACCGGGTTGCTGTAAAATGTTTTCTTGCAATGATATAATTTCCGTCGGGCATCCAAACAGCATTGTTCAGAAGTCTGAAACTTTCATTAGTAACTTGACGTACATCTTTTCCATCTGCATTCATAATGAAAACATTATCGCCTCCTTCAGCATCGCTGGTAAACAAGATTTGCTTACCATCGGGGCTCCAGCGGGGTTGAACTTCCCATGCCAGACCGCTTCTCAAACAAGACACATTGCCTCCTTGAATAGGCATAGTATATATATCTCCTAACAAATCAAAGGCTATCATTGAGCCATCAGGACTAATATCAATATTCATCCAGGTACCTTCACTAACTTCAAATTCAACATTTTTAAATTTACCCGGAGGATTATTTACATCCCAGTTATTTTGATCCTGACCGTAAATAAAATGGCAAAAAACCAGCAGTACAAAGCATGTTCTGAATTTCATATAATTATTTTTAGTTCATCACACTTCGTGTGATTTGTTTTTAAAGCTACATGGAATCTTTGATGAGCAAAATAATCATTGTGGTTTGTGTGTTAATGATTTTTTTTACTCATGTCGACTTCATATAATTTTGTTGCATCGATAAGTTATTCTTGATCAATTATTTTTAAAATTGGCTAAACCAGGCCAATGAAAGTTCCATTTCACTTCCTTATTCACGCCTATGAATTGTC
Source organism: Saprospiraceae bacterium (assembly GCA_032115755.1). Taxonomy (GTDB): domain Bacteria; phylum Bacteroidota; class Bacteroidia; order Chitinophagales; family Saprospiraceae; genus OLB9. Next base: position 7,986 of record JAUMBJ010000157.1, on the reverse strand, counting down.
TTGAATTATTTTTAGGTAAAATTAAGTAATACTGCTATTATATTATAAAATCGCGTATTGATACTTAATTTTAAGTCATATTTACACTAATATATGAATTATGCTTAATAGTAATTATCTTTTTTTGCTTCTAATTACCGCAATTACCGATTATACCAGTTTATATGGTCAGATATTTATAAAAAATCCATCTTTTGAAGACTCCCCAGCTGATGCCACCATCCCCAAGCAATGGAAAGGATGTGCTTCTGGGACGACACCTGATATATTACCGGGATTTTGGGGGGTGTATGAGGAGGCGGCTCATGGGAATACCTATGTTGGTCTGATTACCCGAGAAGATGGCAGCTATGAAAGTATTGGTCAAAAGCTTTCTTCAAAAATGCAAGTTGGAGCGTGTTATCAATTTTCCTTGAAATTAGCTTTCTCGGAAATGTATGCAGGTTATAATGACCCAATAAAACTGCGGGTATGGCTTGGTGATACTATGTGTTCAAAAGGGGAAAAAATTTTTGAATCACCCTTCATCAAATCTGAAACATGGAAAACGTTTCAAATAAAATGTATGCCAAAAAAGGAATATCAATATATTATTTTTGAAGCCTTTTACAAAGACGGGAAAGAAACACGCAAAGGAAATATCCTTTTGGATGACATTTCCACAATAAAAGCGTGCATTAAAGCCTGATACAGATATAAAATCAAACCAACTGATCTCTTTTATGCCTTTAGTTGGAATTGCTATAATGTAATATTGTCAGTTTGCTTATATTTGATATTAAAATTTATCTTTATATAAAAAGCATTAATTTTGTAGCACATAAAGTCTAAAATGAATTTTAATCGCAAAATAAGCTGGGCGATATTTTTATTTGGCATGATAAGCATGCTAATTTTTTTAATCCGCAGTTTTAACCACAGATTGCTTGATTTGGAATCTCGTCAGCTTAAGCAACATCAGGAAATTAAAAGTGACTCCCTGTTTATTTCAAATACACTCACCAATCTAATGGATCCTGTTACCTTAAAAAAGCTGGAGGATTTGTCGGGAAAAATTGAAGTATTCAAATCTGGTGAGTTGATCTGGTGGAATAAAGCTGCTTTATATAAAAGTCAAAAGTCAAGAGAGGTAAGCATATATTTTGAGGAAGGCGGGTATGAAGTCATTTACACTAAAGCTAACCCCATTGTTTCACCACCTGACCAATTATTTACAAGTGGAAATCTTCAATATATACATAATTTCCTTAAGTGGCTTCTTGTTATTTTATTTTTTGTAAGTCTGGGATTTATAGTGAAATGGTTGAATATTGATTTTGCAGATCATATTCCATGGACAAATACCCTATTTTCCTTTATTATTCTTTTGGCGGGTAGAATCATGATTTCCTCCTCTTATGTGATACGGTTTCTTGAGCCTGCTGGCATAATTAAGCCTGTTACCGAACATTTTTTGTTTAGTAATATTGCGGTAATTTGGATAGATTTCCTAATTATTTCCCTTACAGCGATTTTGATTCAAAAAAATCAGAAAAGATTTATATTCAAGCTACCCACAAAAATTTTAACACTCATTTCGGGACTCGCAGTGGCTTCTTTATTTAACTATCTTCAATATTTACTTGGCATATACCTCGATTCTAAAAATATAAAACTCGACATAGAAGAACTAACGGATTTCAACCTGTCATCGATCATTATCTTGACTACCTTTGTAATGCTGTCTATTGCAGTTTTTGTACTGGTATCACAGTTGTTCAAAAAAATTCAACATTTAGAACTTTCGGGCACTGAAAAATATATATACCTTTTTTCAGGAACTTTAGTAAGCATACCAATCTTCCTTCATCTTAATACATCCGTTCCGTTACTTCCATTTTATATATTTATAATTTCACTCATGCTCATCATGGATGCTTTTGTGGAAGTGAAAGATAAAAAAATCACTTATTTGTTGTGGTGGATGATGTTATTTTCATCTTATCTATCCATAAGTATTTATCATTACAATGAAATAGTAAAGAAGAAAAACAGAGAAGAATTTACCCGTAATTCGCTTCAATTGTACAATGAAAAGCAATGGAGTGACATCCAGAATATTAAAGAAAAGCTTGATAATTCTGACATGTTCTTGAAATTATCAGTTCTAGCCTACCCTGAAAAATGGGACAAAAATGAAATTAAAATTTTAATAGATAGTATTACCGGCAATTCAAGTAAAGATTATGATGTAGCCCTACTTGATGCAAATGGTTTTTCACTTTTTCAGGACAATTTTGATAATTACATGAACAAAGGGAAAAGTCTTCAATTTGCAACGCAGCTGGGATCGAGCAACCTGAGCTTTTCTCCGATATACAAGGAGTTTATTCTTCATTATGAAGTTCAACCTCAACAACATCCAAATGGCCCGTGGACTATGCTGATGATTATTCCGGAAAAAGTTCAAAGTCTACCCTCTAACTATAAAGGTTCATATATCCTTTTGAAAAACGGAAAAGCTGTTGATAAGCAGTTAAATAGCACCTTTGCCACCGATTTTCTACCTACTACTGCCTCTGAGGGGAGCTATAGTGACCAGCAATTTGATTACAATTGGTCTACAAAAGTGGCTGGTTTCCAAATGTTGACATTTGACCAAAAGAAGGGCATACTTAAGCCTATCAGTATATTTTCAATCTTGTTTACATTATTTGGTTTTTGCATTATTATTTTGTCTGTGTTCAATACGCGCCTAAAGTTTTTACCTGCTGAAATTCCACTCAAATTTACCAGTCAATCCTCTCTAAGGTCTAAAATTCAATTGGCTATAATATCGCTTATATTATTGAGCTTTGTCATTATAGGAACTATAACGGCATTTTATTTTTACAATTTGATCAAGGCCAATCAGACACAAAAAGAATTTGAAGAAACACAGCTTTTTTATCAATCTTTAGCACAAATTCAGGAAAGGTTAAATGATCCAGAGAATACCATTAAGTATTTAAATAAAAATCTCTTAATGCTGGCTGACATACATGATAAAGACATCTATTTATTTGACCATAAATCGCAGATTATTGCAAGTTCGGTAGATCGACCTGCACTAGTAAAGACACCATATAATATTTGGAGAAAGCAGCAGGAAAGTTCATCCGGCGAAGTACAATTTTATTATCTTGACAACAAAGACAGGATTGATTTTATTCCGCTTTATGATGACAATAATAAAGTATTTTTAACAGCAGCTTTAAAGCACAGCGGTCATGATCTTTCATCGAGGAGTATTGCGGATTTTCTCAGCACCATTTTAAATGTATACATTTTCTTGTTTTTGCTGGCAGGAGCTATAGCTATTACCATTTCAAATTCCATTACCCATCCCCTTACGATTCTTGCTGAAAAGCTTAAAAAATTCAGGCTTGGACACACTAATGAAATGCTCGCCTGGAAATCAAAAGATGAGATTGGTTCCCTGATTACGGATTATAACAATCTCAACATAAAATTGAGCAAAAGTGCGGAACTCCTTGCCAAAACCGAACGAGATATGGCGTGGAGAGAAATGGCAAAACAGGTAGCACATGAAATAAAAAATCCGCTTACACCCATGAAACTGAGCATTCAGTATCTCGAAAAAACAACTAAAGAGTACCCAGAAAGAGCGCAGGAAATGATACCGAGGGTGGCACAAACACTAATTGAACAAATCGACAGCCTTTCGCAAATAGCTGCAGAGTTTTCAAATTTTGCTGCCATGCCAAAAGCCGAAAACGAAAAAGTAGCACTCAACGACCTGGTAATTGCCATCCATGACTTATTTCGCAAGCGCGATGATATGGATATCAGTCTTTCTACACCAATAGATGATCTGATCGTGTTTGCAGACAAGAATCACTTGGTTCGTATTCTTAATAATCTGGCTAAAAATGCCATTCAAGCCATCCCGGAAGGACGTAGAGGTAAAATTCATATTGAACTAAAGGAAGAGGGTGGGAATGCTGTCATCGAAGTAAAAGACAATGGAATCGGCATCCCCGAACATATGAGAGACAAGGTATTTGCCCCGAATTTCACTACAAAAAGCTCAGGTACAGGATTAGGACTTGCAATTTCGGCAAATATGATAGAATCCTTTAATGGAAAAATATATTTTGAATCTGAGCCCGGTAAAGGCACAAGCTTTTTTGTCAAAATTCCATTGATGCGGATAGAAGATATATCCTACGACTCAGGTAAAGTAACATTGGAAGAATAATTGAAAATTAAAATGGAATACCATAAATTAATTTTTCAATAAATGACTTTACTACTTCAGGCCGTATTATTATCAATAGTATAATTCCAGATAAGGCCCCATAAATATGGGCATCATGGTCAATAAACCCCGGATTATTTTTAGCAGCCCAAGAAGAATACCAAATATACAACACCCCAAACAAAACTGCAGGTAGGGGAATTATGCCAAAAATCCCTAGCATAGACCATGGATTGAGCAAAATAAACATAAATACAATGCCGGAAACGGCACCAGATGCACCAACACTTGAAAATTGCTGCATATCCCTGTATTTATACATTGTGGGAATATCCCCTGCAATAATCATCACCAAATAAGCCAAAAGAAATACAGGTTTTCCTATTTCAGCCCCAAAAGAAGCTACAAAATAATTTTCAACCAGTGACCCAAATTCATAAAGTACAAACATGTTTAGAAAAAGGTGTAAAAAATCACCATGTACAAATCCGGAAGTGATCAGCCTGACAAATTCTTTATTCCTCCATTCCAGGTATGGATAATGCTTTAGTTTATAAAAAACTTCCTGGTTATTGAAAGCCCAAAAAGAAATGACACATGTTACCAAGATTAATACTAAAGTAATACTCATAAAAAAAAATTATGCGTTGTGATATTTTTCGTTTTTGATAATAGTAAAGGCTCTGTATAACTGCTCTAAAAAAATAATTCTAACCATCTGATGAGAGAAAGTTAATGCCGATAATGAAAGTGTAAGATCAGCTCTTGATTTAAGTAATTGGTGGTGGCCATAAGCCCCTCCGACTATGAAAATAATATTTTTATGAGAAGTAATCATTTTTTGCTCTAAAAATCCGGCAAAGGACACACTCGAAAATAACTTTCCTTTTTCATCCAAAAGCACGACATAGTCATCTGGTTGAATTTTACTTAGAAACTGTTCAGATTCCAACTTTGCCAGATCAACTTGGCTTGCTGTAATTTTTACATCTTTGAATTCAATATAATCAAGCCTGGTATAATGTTTTAGCCTATTGATATAGATCTGCATCCCGTCAGAAAGATATTTCTCATTTGTTTTACCCACTACCCAAAAAGAAATCTTCATAAAAGTTTTAACAATATTTTACCTTATCATAAGCATAATCAGAATTGAATTGTTTATGAATTAATGTAAATATTATGAAGCAGAAAAAAAGGCTTACGCCAACATTGATACAAAAATCAACACATATCGCTGAAACACTAGAATCATTATTTCCTCAGACCCCGGTACCACTGCACCATAAAGACCCCTACACTTTACTGGTAGCCGTTTTACTTTCTGCGCAATGCACTGATGAAAGGGTCAATAAAATAACCCCTGCTTTATTTGCTATGGCTGACACTCCTTTTGAAATGATCAAGCATTCTGCAGAGGAGATACGAGCTATCATTAATCCTTGTGGGCTTGGTCCGGCAAAATCAAAGGCTATATTTGGCCTGTCCAAAATTTTGGTAGAGGAATATGGAGGAAAAGTTCCGGAAAAACTTGAATTACTTGAGAAACTTCCAGGGGTAGGCCATAAAACTGCTTCGGTAGTAGTATCGCAGGCATTTGGTACGGCGGCTTTTCCAGTGGACACCCACATTCATCGTCTAGCTTTTAGATGGGGGCTTAGTGCTGGAAAGTCTGTAAAAAAGACCGAGGAAGATCTTAAGTCCATATTTCCGGAAAAACTTTGGAATAAATTGCATTTGCAGATTATTTTTTACGGCAGGGCATATTGTCCGGCCAGAGGCCATGAAATATCAAAATGTCCCATTTGTCAATATGTTGCTGAACTAAAAGCTTCCAAAAATACAAAAAGAGCCGTCAAGGCAGATTAAATATGTATACTTTTATATCAACAAAACCTTAAAATATAAAATTCGTTAAAGTCTAAATTTCAATTATGAAAAAGTTGTTTTTTATAGTCGCGTGGATCAGTTTAAGTATCGTGTGTAAAGCTCAAACCTTAATAAAGGGCCAGGTAGTCGGATTTAAAGAAGGAAAGATAAAAATGATTGGTTCCGTTGGGGATCAAAATTATATTGCCGATTCTGCCTTAATCGCAGCTGACGGTAAATTCACTTTTAATCTACCCGATAAAACAAAAAGTGGGCTTTATTATTTTTTGCTTCCTGATTATAAAAATTTTCAATTGATCTTTGATCAAGAGAAATCTATAGCATTGACAACAACTAAAGATAAATTGGTGCAGGAAATGCGCATCATAGGGAGCACTTCCAACATGCTACTATATGAAGGACTCCGGATTCAAATTAAGATAGATTCGGTGCAACAAAAAATTAAGTCAAATACCCTTAATTCGGCTGAATTAAAAGAAGCTACAGATGTATTGAACACTTTGTCAGAGGCCAGAAATCAACATCTTAAATCTTGTTTCTCAAATTTCTCTGGTGAATTTTACAGTATATTTAAAAAGGCAGGACAAAACCCAATGGTAAGGGAATTCAAAAAAAATAATGGCACTACCGATACACTTGCTCAACTTTCAGATTACAGAGCCCGATTTTGGGATGATGTTCCATTTGAAGATGAGCGTTTACTATACACCCCAGTGATAGGTAATAAATTAAAAAGATACATGAATGAACTCACCCCCCAAAATCCTGATTCCATCATTAAATATGCAGATATCGTCATCAAAAAGTCTATGGTAAATGATGAAATGTTTCAATTTGTAAGTAATTGGATTGCCCTACAATACCAACCTACAAAAACTACTGTAATGGATGGGGAAGCAGTATATGTTTATATCATTGATAAATATTTTAATGAGAAAACGTCGCATTGGTTCAGGGAAGGAGAAATGGAACAATTGAAAAAGAAAGCCAATGAGATGAAATCCAGCCTCTTAAACAGGAAGGGGCCTGATGTCGCTGCTAAGGATCCCAAAGGAATTACAAGATCGATCTATGAAATGAAAGCGCCATATATTATTGTTTATATGTACAATCCAAATTGTGAGCATTGCCAGAAAGAAACACCAAAACTCAACAAATTTTATGCAGAATGGAAAAACAAGGGCGTAGATATTTTTGCGATTGTACTTGATACAAATGACGAAGAATGGAAAAATTATATTCGGAAAAGCGGCATAGAACACTGGACTCATGTATTTGATCCAACCAACAGAGCAATATATGGTAAATATTACGTCGACATTACCCCAGAAATGTACGTACTGAATCCAGAACGGTTCATTATTGGAAAAAACCTTAAAACAGAACAATTGGCTGTAGTTATTGAAAGAGATATGAAAAAAAGAGGCAAAATGTAATGGTTTCGCATATGCTATGTTAAATATTGTTAATCAAATCATTAGGGTATTTTGAATACATTACCGTACCAAAGAAAAACTTAATTTTGCTTTTCAGAAAACACCACTCATGAAGTTACAATTATTATTCACAGGGATATTTATACTATTACTAACAAGCTTAATTTCTTGTAAGCAAGGTGCTGATGAAAATTCATCCGGCACCGTTACTTTAAAAGGAAAAATTAATCAGGCACTTTCTCCATCCATTCTGATTGATCTGAGAGATACCCTATTGGAAATCACACTGAATAATGATGGTACCTTCACCCATGAAATCGAATTGACCAGCAGTGGTCTGTATAAAATAATGCACGGCAATTTGAACAATGCAACAAATATATACCTTGCTCCTGACTACACTTGTAATCTTACAGCCAC
>JAUMBJ010000156.1:0-4865 GCA_032115755.1 Saprospiraceae bacterium | reverse complement strand
GGCATAGGCTGGTTCAGTATGGGAAAAATCCATCCATAGTTCAGCAGGAACAGCAACTAATAAAACCATCAAAGGTGCAGGAACTTTACCAAGGGTAGTTTTTCTCAAATATGGCCAAGAAAGCATGATCAAAAGGCTTACAACACCAATTGCTGCTCCTCTTGGATCCATATGAATAACCATATCAGGAATTGAAGCTAACAATGCCAGAGGACCCTTTCCCGCCATAAGGGCTGGGTCTACATTGAGCATGACAGGCAATTGTTTTGCAATGATAATTATACCAATAGCAGCTAACATTCCGTGTATTGCTGACAATGGGAAAAAGTCGGCAAGTTTTCCAAATTTAAGTAAACCAAATACAATCTGGACTATGGCCGCCACAAACATGGCACCAAGCGCCATATGCCAACCTGTAAGCCCTCCTCCAAAATCTGAAACTGCCCCGGCAACTATAACAATAAGTCCCGCAGCAGGTCCTTTTATGGTTAATTTACTGCCCGAGAAAAGGCTCACTACCATACCACCTATAATTGCCGTTATAAGTCCCATAATAGGTGGAAATTCGGAGGCTTTTGCAATACCTAAGCTTAAAGGAAGCGCCAGTAAAAATACAATGAATCCTGAAATAGCATCAGTTTTATAATTTTCCTTAAGACCAGGCAGCCAGTCTTTTGGAGAATGTTCAGATAAACTCATAATTAATTTTTTAATGTACCCCCAGCATGGTGGCTAATTCAACAAAAAGTTGACCACATCACAAAATGATAGTTAGATTTTAAGGGACACTGCAATGCGCAAACATTTACGATTTTAAAAGACATTAATATTAGTAGCATAATATCTAGCCACTATCATTTCCAAATCGGAAATTAATGCTTATAAAAAATCTATTTTCCAGCAGTGAAATAATATGAAAAGCGCTATGGTTTTGAAGGCATTAAATAAATTACTACATCCAATGTAGCCTTGATAGCCTACGAATATTTTAGCATCGAATGAGACAAAAGCGTTAAAAAAATCAGATAAATGATCCTCATCTTCATTTTCTTCCTCCCATTTTAGAAGTATCTCATTATTGCCGTGATGATCATGGTTTTCAGGAATTACCTGATGATCATAAACAGTATCACTCGTTTGGATGAATTTTGTAAACTGACCTGTATATCCTAAACTTATAGCAGCCGGGAGGCTACTTAATGCCAGTAATTGAAAAATTACAATATAACAGATAATACGGGAAAAAATAATCATCTAATTGCTCCACTAAATCTGCTATAAAAGTATAGCTTTTTATATATTAAAAAACCAGTTAACAAATAATTAATATTTTTAACCTTGCAATAATGCTAAATGCATTATTTTGAAAATAATGCTTATTGTACATTTTTTACTTCTCTCTTTCCTAAGTGATCATATCCCAGATTACGCATATACCTAATCATATCAGATGGTCTGAGATTGACAATGAGCGCCCGCCTGTGTCTGTTGACAGAATTGTTTCCAAGTGCAGCGTGTAAAGTATATCCATGATGTGCTATACAGCTACCTAAGGGTATTTCTCCCATTGTTATGGTAGAATCTTCGTCCATTTGGCATTGCAATGCAGCATTTGGTGACGGTTGAAAATGTGGTCTCAATGGATGCAAGTGAGATCCTCCAACATACATCATGCAACCATTTTCGCGATCTGCATCATCTAAGGCAATCCAGAAAGATACGGCACGCTTATCGGGCATATCTGGCCAATATGCTGCATCCTGATGCCATGGCGTTTCAGCTGAAGTACCCGGTGCTTTGTCAATCATCATGTCAAAATCAATTTCCATGTCTTCCCCCATCCACAACTTCGCAAGTTGTTTTACTTTGGCATAAGTCTTTGTAGGCAGCAAATCCGGCAGCACCATTGAAGGCCTCATAATTTGGGTGATTTTTTCTACTTTTTTCTGTGAATTAAGGTCACCACTCAAATCTCCACGAAATCCAGTAAGGTCATATTTATTGGCCAAAAAATCGTCATAAATATTTTGTAATACTGGTACCTCTTCAGCTGGAACCAGCCCATCGATACGTACAAATCCTTCATTATCAAATACTTCTTTTAGTTTTTCTACTTCCATGTTATTATTTTTGATGGTGCATTACTGAAACCTGCTATCAAATACTCATTATTATTTAATTTTATTTTTTGTAATGCTCTTAAATCACCAATAATTCCTATTTCTCCACCGTATGCAAACTGTCCCCCACTACTACCGGTCAATACAGTTCCATAAGAACCACTTAAATCACCAATGCGTACCCTGGTTTTAGTATTATTTCCCCCTAAAATAATGTCGATTATACCATCTTTATTGATATCCGTTGATGTTACTGCATATATAGGGGAATATTGCACCTCCTGAGGCAATTGAATTTCTTGAAATTCTGTTTTATTCTGAATAAAAAGTGCTGTTTTTAATGTTTTTGCCGTCCTTTTGTCAGCTTTTTGCCAATCTTCCCCAAAAACATCAGTCACACTGGCTTTGGCATAAGAGAAATAATCACTATACTTCTTTTTTAAAATAGGAACCTGAATCATCAGCTCATCTCTTGCGGCAAATGGGTACCATACGCTTCCTTCATGTACAGCAATAACCGGAATAGCCTTAGCTATATCAAAAAAGGTATGTGCATGCAACAAAAGCCCATCGTCACTCACTACGGCAAGTTGATTGTTGAGCCCCATATTACCTGCAAAAATATCCGGCCTGCCATCTGCGTTAAAATCTTCGACGTAAATTGTATACCAGCATCCTGTCGGCGAAATATCCCGGATAGCATCAAATTCAATTTTTTCACCCCGGGATTCCAAAATGCCAATTGTTCCAAAATCCCTGGCAAGGATAAGTTCTTCCCTACCATCTCCATTCATATCGGTTGCAGCAACATCAGTAACCATACCTGCATCAAAAATGTGTTCTGACTTTATCAAATTATAATTCCCTTGGCCTGAATTGGTATATACTGCAGATAATCCAGATTCCGGGAACGAGCCCGGTTTCACGCGAGAACCTATAAAAATATCACTAGCGCCATCTTCATTATAATCCCATGCAGCAATAGCTCCGGCACAAATACCTGTTGTGCCCTTGAATGCTCCTGGAGAATGCTCAAATCTGTTTTTCCCGAAAAGGAACAGCCTAGGCATTAAAGCCTCTTGACCGACAATTCCCTGATAATCGGTATAAACAACAATCAAATCATCGTCACCATCTCCATCTGCATCAGTAAACAGAGCATCTGCCTCATCGGCCAAAGGCTTTGGGCCTTCAATACTAGTAGAATTTGGAGTCAATACTTGCCCCTTGACTTCAAAGAGTTGCCCTCCTTTACCCCTTACTCCCGTAATATAAAGCCACTTACTATCAGAACTTACAGCAATTTTCGGTCCCGGTGCTGAAAGCATATAGGGTAATAATGGCTGAAGTTTAAAATCATTTACATCAGGTGCTAAATAATCAAAAGGGATAGAAGTGAGTTTATATTTTTGAGTTGTAGAATAGGCGATTATTTTTTGCTTTGAAGTTTTTTGTACAATGGTCAAAGTACCTGCTTTCACAGGACCTTCTATTTTTTGCATTGTTCCATCTGCCCAATTAATTAAGATCGAATCTGCATGTGTGGCACTCCCCAATCCAAATATCAAAGGTCCTGCAGAAGAGGATTGGAATCCCCTTACCGGCATGTATTCCTGCATTTGAAATTTGTTACCTGTAAATATCCTGACGCTGGCCCCAATTTGAGCGGCATATTGCTCCGATTTTAATGAAATCCTAAGTGACGAAAGTGCATTTTTAGAATTATTTCTAAAAATACCGGCTGGTGCATTAAGATTATTGACGACAAGATCCAAGTCTCCGTCATTATCCAAATCTGCATAAGCTGCTCCTGCGGATACAGAAGTTTGACTCATGCCCCAGGTTTTCGAAATGTCATTAAAAATAGCATTACCCTGATTTCTGAAAAAGTAATTATGTTCCCTGATGGAAGGCATTTTGGAAATAACATCCAATTCATTTAGTTTTTCACCCCCAGATTGGATTTTAGTTTGTAGTGCTACCGTATAATTCAGAAAATCCATATTGGTATAATCTTTTTCATAGCCATTGGATATAAAAAGGTCTTTGTTACCGTCGAGATCAAAATCTGCAAACAGCGCTGCCCATGACCAATCCGTATTGGATATTCCGCTGATCTGGCCAACTTCCTGAAAAAGCGGTATTGATTTTCCCGCCTGTGTTTTTATATTTTGATGATTGCCTGTATTGATTTGCAGCATGTTGCGCATGTACTGACGGTGAAATCCCGAAGCAACCAGATTGAGGTATTTTTCATAATTGTCATCACCTGAAGTCATTTTAATCCTTTCATTTGATGCTGGCAACATATCAAGCGTCACCAAATCCATCAAACCGTCATTGTTAACATCAGCTGCATCTGAACCCATGGAAAACAGGGATGTATAGGCGGTAGCTTCCCGTATTTGCTCTGAAAAAGTACCATTTTGATTGTTGATATACAGATAATCTTCTTCATTGTAATCATTGGAAACATAGATATCAGACCACCCATCCCCATTGTAATCACTTACCATAACGCCAAGACCAAAACTCAAAACATTTGAAATCATTCCGGCCTCATCACTTACATCTGAAAAGCGCCCGCTATCATTCCGCATGAGCCTGGAGCCATAGTATGGATCTTTCATTTTTTTAAGTGACGCCAATTGTTGATTAAAACCTGCATACTTCTGGATAGAATGATTTAGTATGAAACAATCAAGATCTCCGTCCTTGTCATAGTCAAAAAAAACAGCTTGTGTG